>DATAMV010000030.1:0-5563 GCA_036266515.1 Candidatus Saccharimonadia bacterium | reverse complement strand
AAAGGTTTTTTCCACGCCCACGCCCGAAGCAATGCGGCGCACAGTAATAGTGGCGGTGACCTCGCTCATGCGGTGGCGGCGGATAACAACGCCTTCAAAAACCTGGATACGCTGCTTGGCGCCTTCCTTAATGAGCTGGTGAACGCGGACGGTGTCGCCGGTTTGCAGCTGCGGCAGGGCCGGCTTGCGGTAGGTTTGCTCGATTTGAGAGATGAGTTCCATAACCCCGGTACTTTATCATAGGTCGGACGTATGATCAAGAGCTTATGGGCCCGTCATCAAGCTAATCTTGTGGACCTCCTCTACTTATGAGACGCTTGTTCTAAATTGAGGGCATAAAACATGGCTGGAGAGGCAAGTTTAGACAACCAAGGTCCTGATCGCGGTGCACCAGGTTGGCAAACCCATGATGAGCTTAACGAGATGGCGGGTCTAACGCGGCCGGACCGCGACGAAGTGCCCGCTCCGGCTGCCCCGCCGGCCGAATTGCCACCCGCTACAGAGATTTCACCCGATGAGATGGCCGGCCGGGCCCGGGCCTATATCGAAACCCATCACGTAGAAGAACATCCGGATGTAACGCCTGTCGTTGACATACCTTCCGCCCACGCCCAAGCAACGGCAGCCGACCGCCACGAAACGGCTTTTGCCCGCCATCGCGCTGCAGCCGAGCGGTTTGACCGGATGTCCGGTGGCCGGATTGTGGGGCCGCTTTTTAAGCGGCTGGCCGACCGGTCCGTCGATAAAGCCCTAGCCGCTCGGGCCCGCGCGGATGTGGCGGCTAGAAACGTTGAGGAGGGCCGGACCGGGGTCGACCAGCTTCGGCGTCCGAGCGCTGATGCACGAGACGCCCGGGAGGAGTCCCCTGCGCAACCCGCTGAGACAACCCGGGCTCCAAAGCCGGAGCGCAGCCCAGGCCGGTTGCGTCACGCAATGGACGCACTCCTGCTCGCGGCCGTCTCGCATACCGAAGTAACAGGGCGGGAACACCTGGCTCAAATTAAACCTGAGGATAAGGTCGTGGTGGTAGTCACGCACGTCTCGGGTGGCCTCGATCTGGATATGCCGGTGGCGATCGGCGCGCTTAGCGGCGACTTGGATCTGGCCATTACCGACCAATCTACCCACCACTCACCTGATCAGGAGAAAGCCATGTACCGCAGCCTGGGCCTGGCAGGCAGGGGCAACTTCATTCCCGTTAGCTACGATATGAGCGCTGAAGGCGGAAAAACCCCTGGCATGTTTAACCCCGACGACGCGGAGGCTATGGCCGAAGCTGTGGGCCGAGGCAAGCGGGTGGTAGTGGCGGCCAATACGCCGTTCCCGGACGAAAAAGCACCAGAAGAAGAGAAGGTGGCGGCTGCCAAACCAGGACATATGGCGGCTTACCTTGCGGCCATTACGGGCGCGAAAATTCTACCGGTTGGCGTGCAAGTTGGTGAGCCAGAAGGCCGGTTGAAGCGGCGCCCTGCGGAAGTGGTGATCGGCGAGCCGTTTGAGCTAGAGCTGGGGCCGGAATTGCACGAAATGCGCGATATCCTCGCGCGGCGTCGTGGCGGGGCAGAGCAAGATGGCGACTCAGCCCGGTTTTCTGAGCTTGCCAGCCAATTGCGCCAAGGCTCGCGCGAGGTATTTGACCGGACAATGGCGCTACGCCCGGATGCTACGAAACGCGGCTAACTTGGTCTTGCCCCACGAGTTCACCGAGCCGGGTGATCAGCTCATCCGATACAGCCACCCGAAACGGCAGCCGGATTTTGCGTGGCGTATCACCGCCGACCACGATATATATTTCGGACGCGCCGGTGTTGGCGCCGAGTACTGCCTTAATGTCATGGAGTAGCTGCTGATCTGACAGATCGGTGAGTTTTACCACCACATAGCCTTCCGGAGCGGGCGGCGGAGGGGCGGAGCGGGCGGCAGCTCGAACGGCTTTTTCGGCCTTTTCGCGTTCCTCTTTTTCTTTGGCTTCTTTTTTGAGTTGCCAGGTGGGCGTCGGCGCCGTGGTCATGGCTGGGGGTTTGGCACCAGGGCGTGGCTGGTAATTCTTGACCTTATCGTAATCAATAATATGAGCATTATCGGCTAAAATCTTGGGCTCGCCGGTGAGGCGGCCTTCGCGGTCGCGGGCAGTAATTTTGCCTGAGGCCATAATGATGTTGTCTTGTTCATACACTTCGGGTGATTTCTCATAGACTTTGGGAAATACTATCAGCTCTGTGAGCCCAGATTTGTCTTCCATGGCCACAAAGGCCATTTGCGACCCAGTTTTGGTAAGGATCTTGCGCACGCCCGTTACGAGCCCGCCGACGCGGGCCAGCTTGCCGTCGGCCTCAGGAGTGATGAGCGCAATGCTTTGAGCATTATCGGCCAGATAGGCGGCGTAATCGTCGAGAGGATGATGGCTCAGGTAGAGTCCAAGCAGCTCGCGTTCCCACGAGAGTTGCTCGCGAGGGGTGGTAGGGGCTGGGGCCGGCTCGAGCCGCAGGGCCGGGGCGGTCTCATCGACGCCCATAGAGCCAAAGATATCAATTTGACCCGAGAGCGCATTCTTCTGGGCTTTGGAAGCATAGCTTGTGATGAGCTCAAGGTTTTGCAGCAGCATCGAGCGGTTCTCGGCACCCATCATGGTGTCGAAGGCGCCTGTTTTGGCAAATGATTCCCAGGCCTTTTTGTTGCACTCACGGGCGTTCACGCGCTTGGCGAAATCCTCGACCGTTTTGAAGGAGCCACCGGATTCGCGGGCAGAGAGGACGGCGGCGATGGCGCCGGTGCCGACATTTTTGATAGCTGAGAGCCCAAACCGGATATTATTAGTCTCCTTGACCACGGCAAATTCCGAGAACGATTCATTTACGTCCGGTGGCAGTACCTTGATGCCCATGCGCTGAGCTTCGGCCACTTCAATGGCAATACGGTCGATGTTGCCGAAGTCTGAGGTCATGAGCGCCGCCATAAACGCGGCCGGGTAGTGCGCCTTGAGGTAGGCGGTCTGGTAAGCAATGAAGGCGTAGCAGGCGGCGTGGGCCTTGGGGAAGCAGTAGGCGGCGAAGGCTTCGAGCTGGCCCCAAAATTCTTCCATGGTTTCAGGGTCGGCCTGCGAGGTCTTGATGGCGCCTTCGATGAAATCTTTTTTCATCTTGGCCAGTACTTCCGGCTTTTTCTTGGCCACACCTTTGCGCAAGGTGTCGGCTTGGCCGCCGGTGAAGCCGCAGAGGTCTTTGGCGATCTGCATCACTTGTTCCTGGTACACCAAGACGCCGTAGGTGTTTTTGAGCGAATTTTCCATAGTGGGATGGAAGTAGGCAATTTCGGACCGGCCGTGCTTGCGCTCAATGAAGTTATCAATGAACTGCATCGGACCGGGGCGATAAAGCGCAGCCATAGCAATGATGTCGTCGAAGACTGTGGGTTTGAGTTCGCGCAGGTAGCGCTTCATGCCCGCGGATTCAAACTGGAACACGCCGGTGGTGTCGCCGCGCTGGAAGAGTTCATACGTGAGATTGTCGTCGAGCGGGAGGGTACCGAGATCGATGGTACGGCCGTAGACTTTGCGGATAATGCGCAGGGCATTATTGATAATAGTGAGGTTTGAGAGGCCGAGGAAGTCCATCTTGAGCAGGCCGAGCTCCTCGATGAAGCCCATGGAGTACTGCGTGCAAGGACCGCCTTTTTGGGCCCGCTGCAGCGGTACGTAGTTGACGATAGCGCTCGGCGCAATCACCACGCCGGCCGCGTGCACGCCGTTATTGCGGATCGTGCCCTCCAGCTCCATGGCCAGGTCGATGAGCTTCTTGGCACGCGGGTTGTTGTTGTATTCTTTCACGAGATCTGGCTCGGGGCGCTGCTCATCGCCCTTGCCCTGGCGCAGGCCCACAGCGACCGCCAGCGGAATGTGGCGGCCCTGGACAGGCTGCGGTACAACCTTGGCGATGCGGTCGACTTCATCGTAGCTGTAGCCAAGTACGCGGCCGGTGTCGCGCACCACCCCGCGCGCCGCCATGGTGCCAAAGGTGATGATCTGGGCCACGCGTTCCTGGCCATACTTTTCGGTCACGTATTCAATGACTTCGCCGCGGCGCGTGTCTTGGATATCGATGTCGATATCCGGCATGCTGACGCGGTCGGGATTGAGGAAGCGCTCAAAGAGCAGGTCGTACTTGAGTGGATCGAGGTCGGTGATGTTCATGGCATAGGCCACAATGGAGCCGGCCGCGCTCCCCCGCCCTGGGCCGAAGATAATGCCCTGGTTTTTACCCCAGTTAATGAAGTCTGCCACGATCAAGAAGTAGCCGTCGTAGCCCATTTTGGCGATGATGCCAAGCTCATACTCAAGGCGCGTGGCCATTTCCGGCGGCACCAGCTGGCGCGCCTTGGCCTCAGTGATGTGAGTGATGTCTTCTTTCGGGATGCCGCCGTAGCGCCAGGCCAGGCCTTGCCAGCAGAGCTTGTGGAGGTAGTCGCGCTCAGTCAGTCCCTTTTCGGGGACGGGAAACGTCGGGATGAGGATTTTACCGAGGTCGAGCTCCACGCTGCATTTCTCGGCAATGCGGACAGTGTTTTCGAGCGCCTCGGGCACATGCGCAAAGCGTTCGGCGATTTCTTCGGGGCTTGTCACAAACAAGTCCATGGTCATAGTCATGCGGGTGGGGTCGTCGAGGGTCTTGCCGGTCTGGACGCAGAGCAGGGTTTCGTGAGCATCGTGGTTGCCGGGCCGGGAATAGTGGGAATCGGCCGTGACTACGAGCGGGATGCCGGTAATTTTGCTCAGTTCAATTTTGCCGGCGTTGATGGTCTTTTGGGTGTCCCATTGATGCTCATGCGCCTGGAGTTCAAGGTAATAATTGCCACGGCCAAACACGCCTTCGTACCAGCGGGCAATGCGTTCGGCTTCGGCCATGTTCCCGCTCGTGATGTGTGTGGCAATCTCACCACCGGCGCAGGCCGAGAGCGCGATGAGGCCCTCGTGGTACTGCTCGAGCAGCTCGTGGTCGATGCGTGGCTTGCCATAGAAGCCCTCGAGGCCAGCAATGGTGACGAGTTTCATGAGGTTGTGGTAGCCCTCGGTGGTGCTGGCGAGCAAAATGAGGTGATAGGGATTCATGTCCTGGCGGCCGGCTTTGTCGAGGTGGCCGCGCGGCGCCACATAGGTCTCAACCCCTATTATTGGCTTGATACCGCGTTTTTTTGCTTCTTTATAAAACTCCACAGCTCCCGAGAGCGTACCGTGGTCGGTGAGCGCGACAGCGTCCATTTCCAGCTCGCGGATTCGATCGAGCATGGCCGGGACCTGTTGAAGGCCGTCGAGCAAGCTGTAGTGGCTATGATTATGAAGGTGGACAAATTGAGCCACGCTAAGAACACTCCCCTGTCGTCGTTATTCTTATGTTAGCACGCTTTGCGGCGGCCGTGGGGCTCGGATTTCCTTTCCTCGGAGCTTATCCTACTGTACGCAACAATATCGAAAAACGATAATGTTACGAAAAGTTAGGTTCAAATTTTTCAAACATAATCGGATATTGATACTCTTCTCAAAAAGAGCCGCCCCACCCTGCTAGCAAGG
>DATAMV010000029.1:0-8438 GCA_036266515.1 Candidatus Saccharimonadia bacterium | reverse complement strand
ATATTCCGGTAGTGATGCTGACAAACCTGGCCGGCGAGCAAGACGCCGAGAGCGCGCTGGCTAAAGGCGCCATCAAATACATCATCAAGAGTGAGTACGAGCCCAAGCAGGTCGCCGACATGGTTAAAGAAATCCTGGCCGGTTACACCCGCGGCGAAGTCCCGGGCGCTAAATAATCCGCACCCGCCGGTAAATCGCTTGAAAAACGCCCCTCGCTCGTGTACTATTTTCGGGTACCTTTAAGCGACAGCGGGCGTGTGTCCGGCCGTGGCGAGATAGCTCAGTTGGTAGAGCAGTGGCCTGAAGAGCCTCGTGTCCTCGGTTCGAGTCCGAGTCTCGCCACCAAATATATGCGGGTGTAGCTCAGTTGATAGAGCGCTTCCTTGCCAAGGAAGAGGCCCAGGGTTTGAGTCCCTGTACCCGCACCAGGATTTATTACAGATAAGAAGGTTCTCGATTTGCGAGGCCTTTTTATTTTGTTCGGAATGAAAAGCCTTTCAACTTTATTGCTACAATGAAGCAATGTCGAAGTTGGAAAATCTTTATATAGTCAACGCCTTTACCGCCAACGGTGAAAACGGCAATCCCGCCGGTGTGATGCTAAATGCCGATGGGCTTGACGAGCAAAGCATGCTAGCGATTGCTTCCAAAGTCGGGCTGTCTGAGACTGCCTTTGTAGCTAAGAGCGATAGGGCGACCCGCAAAGTACGCTTCTTTACTCCCACCGTGGAAGTGCCCTTATGTGGTCACGCCACCATTGCTACATGGTCGCTGCTGCATAAGTTGGGCGAACTATCGGCGGGCACATACACTCAGGAAACCCACGCCGGCTTGTTGAGGATAGAAATTCAGGAGAGCGGCCTGACCTTCATGGAGCAAACCGAGGCACAATTTTTTGACGAGGCTGCATCAGTCGAAATAGCAAATATGTTGGGTATCCAGTCGGATGATTTTCACGCCATACTGCACCCACAGATCGTTTCGACCGGTATCAAGGATTTGCTCGTGCCCCTGGCGGACAAATCATCACTAGCGAAGCTGAGCCCTAATCTTGATGCAATCGCCAAATTTAGCCGCGAGCATGACATCAGCGGATTCCATGTTTTTGCCCTTTTAGAGGAAGGGGAATCTCTGGCCAGTGCTCGAAATTTTGCCCCTGCCGACGGCATTCCGGAAGAGTGTGCCACCGGAACGTCTAATGGTGCGCTACTCTGCTATTTAAAACATAAAGGTACATTGCCGGCGCAGAACTCGTATCGCATTGAGCAGGGTGAAGCGATGGGGCAGCTATCAAATGTTTATGGCTCATTTAGGGATGGAATTGTATGGATTGGCGGCGAAGCAGAAGTCATGGATCATAAGTGACCGTTCCGTTATCGTCTACGATCCCAAATCTCAGTCGCATAACCTTGGTTTGATAGAATACTGATATGGGCCTTAGAAACTATTTCATTGACGGCGGTTCCGGTACCGGCAAAACTACCGTCTGCGACGAGCTGCAGCGGCGGGGATACCAAGCCATACACGGCGATAGGGAGCTCCGGGCCAAACCAGGAACTGAGAAAATCAAAAACGGCCAAATGCCCGGACATGACCTCCCGCCTCTGTGGGATGTGGCCAGAGTCAAAGCCCTTATCGAAAATCATGACGAGCCTGTCACGTTTTTCTGTGGCGGCTGTAGTAATTCTTCGAAATTCGTCGGCTTACTCGACGGTGTTTTTGTTCTTGAAGTGGGCGATATAGACGTCGTGATGCAGCGGATTGATAAACGCGTGCTCGTTGACCCCACAGATTGGGGCGGACGGCCGGAGGAGCGGGAAATCATTCGGCGCCTGCACCAAACGAAGGAGGCGATTGCGCCGGGATGGGCCATCGACGCCACCGCACCGCTCGAACAAGTCGTTGACGAAATTCTTCGCCACGTCCATCAGCGCGCTACCTAGCGGGGAGGCATTTTGGTACGATAAAACTATTCAGCCGGATGCATACGTGATCAATTCATTGCGAGTGTTCCTCAGCTCAGGTTGGGACAGGGTGCGGGCCCAGTTGAACCGCCGGCAGGTGATGATGCTTCTTCTGCTGGCCGCGGTATATGTTGTGGCGGCCAAATTGGGCCTGTCGCTGGCCATCTCTACCCGCCAGGTCACCGCGATTTGGCCTCCCACCGGCATCGCGCTGGCCGTCACGCTCATCGGCGGCTACCGCTTCTTGCCCGGGATATTTCTAGGGGCATTTACAGCTAATTTGCTAACGAGCGAACCCGCCGGCGTGGCTCTGGGCATCGCCTGCGGCAACACGCTTGAGGCCTTTATCGGGACCGCCCTGCTTCGACGGCTCCGGTTTACACCAACGTTCGAACAAGCTCAGGATTTTGTTACCTATTTAATATGCGCCGGCCTCATCGCCACCGCCGCCAGTGCCACCATCGGCACCCTCAGCCTAGGCGTTGGTGGTCTCATCACCTGGCCGGGTTTTGCCCCGACTTGGTTGACGTGGTGGCTCGGCGACATGATGGGCGGACTCATCGTGGGACCGTTCCTATTAACGTGCGCCTACCGCGAGACACGCCGTATCCTACGAGAGCGTTTGTTTGAAAGCATCCTCATCTTCTCGGCAACGCTGGCCGTGAGTGTTTTGGCCTTTACGATCCATATCGATCCCCCCTGGCCGTTTCCGCTCGCAGCCTACATTATCTTCCCGGTTATGATTTGGGCATCATTCCGGCTGGCCCAAATCGGCGTCACCGCCACCACGATTATTGTCTCCGCAACCGCACTCTGCGCCACCCTCGAAGCTCTCGGTCCGTTTGCGGCCGGAGCATCCATCGAACATAACCTTATCTTCCTGCAGTCATTTGTCCTCATTGTGTTCGCCAGCTCGATGTTTTTGGCAATTACCGTCGCCCGCCGGTCTCGCGCCGAGCATGAGCTCCAAAAACTGACCGCACGGCTCCAGGAGGCTAACCAGCGCGCCACCGATATCTTGGCCGATGTTATGGAAAAAACCTCACCCACCACCTCGGCACGCGGCCGGCGGGAGTTGGGCCACGACTCAGCCCATTCCTAATTTGTTACTATAAAGCTATGGATACCACTCAAAACGATAGTTCGGTCAAAGACTACCTCGCCTCACTTGATGAGCCAACCGCCAAAGACGCCCAGGCATTATTCGAAATGATGCAGCGCATCAGCGGGCAAGAACCAAAGCTATGGAACGCGGGCACCATCGGGTTCGGCACCTATCATTACAAATACGACAGCGGGCGCGAAGGCGACGGCCTAATGATTGGCTTTTACCCGCGTAAAGGCAAAACCACCATTTACCTCATGGACGGCACCGCTCGCTACGCCGAACTGCTGGCCAAATTGGGCAAGCATACCCTCACGGGCTACTGCATTTACATCAAGCAATTGAGCGACGTAGAACTGCCGGTCCTCGAGCAAATCGTGCAGCAGTCTTATGAATACATAGCGTCAAAGTCCAAGAACGGGCCGATCGACCATATATTGTGGAAGGCTGAAAAATAGGTTTTTCTGACTACGCCGCGCCCTCCTGTTCAGTCCTATAACCATAAGTGGTATTATTGTGGAATAAAGGATGGTGAGCACGTATGGATAGTCAGAATCAGGACCCCCAGGCGAAGCCAGATGCGCCGGCCCCCGAAGCGACTCCCGCGCCAGCGCCTGCATCCACACCACCTCCGCCTCCTGCGCCCTCAGGTCCGCCCAGCATAGCGCCGGTGGCACCATCACCGAGTCCCGCTCCTGCCGCCGGGCCGGCTCCTGCGAGCACGCCCCCACCGGCCAGCACCCCGCCGCCGGTTGCAGCTCCGGCGGCCGTCATCGGCGGCCGCGTCGAACCATCGCTGCTGCACAGCCGGATCTGGCTGTGGGTGATAGCGGCGGCGGTGGCCGCGCTTTTGGTGGCCGGCGGGTACTTCGCTTGGAAAACCTTCCAACCATCGCACGTCACCACCGATAAACCCCGCACCGTCAAGGTCGGCGTACTCGCCCCGCTCACCGGCGACAATCTCAGCATCGGCAACGGCATCCGCCGAGCTGTGCAGCTGGCCCGCAAAGACCTAAACCTCCAAGACGTAGACATCCAGGTGATCGAAAAAGACTCCAACTGCGAAGCCGACACCGCAACGGCCGGAGCCAAAGAGCTCCTGGCTCAGAAAGTCATCGCCATCATTGGCGATTACTGCTCGAGCTCGACGCTGGCCGTTCTCAAATTGGCCGCCGCCGCGCATGTGGTCGTGATGAGCCCGGCCGCTACCAGCCCCAGCCTGTCCGGCTCGAGCCCATATTTCTTCCGCACCGTCCCGACCGACATCCAGCAAGGCGAGTTCGCCGCCAAAGTCGTTACGCAGAAGGGCTACAAAAAAATCGCCGTACTGCACGACGACGACGCCTACGGCATTGGCCTTGGCAAATCGTTCGCCGATAACGTGACTAAGCTTGGCGGCACCGTGGCGGCCAATGAAGTCTTCCCAGCCGAAAGCATTGATGTGGCCGCCCAGTTAGACCGCATCAAAGCCGCTAAACCCCAGGCGGTGTACATCATTAGTGTGTCGCTGACTTCCGACCGTGCCATCCTCGAAGGCATCCGCAGCCGCGGCATTACCGCCGCCATCTACGGCTCCGAGGCGCTCAAGGACCAAACCTTCATCGATGATGAGGGCGCCGCCGCTGAGGGCATGACCGTCACCGCACTCCCAGACGGCAATCCGTCCTTCCTGGACAATTTCCAGGCTGAATTCAACACCGATCCAGCCACCTACTCAGCCCAGACCTACGATGCCTACACTGCGGTCGCCAAAGCCATTGAGGGCGGCGCAGCCAGCGGCGATGACATTAAAAAAGCCTTGGGGACGATGCGCTTCACCGGCGCTACCACCGAGATCACCTTCAATGCTCAGGGTGATATCTCCAACGGTACCTTCGACGTAGTCACAGTCAAAAGTGGAAAATACATCTCGACCGGACAATAGGTGAAAATATCGCAGAAATTCCTGGTACTCTTCCTCACCAATGCCCTTGTGCCAATGTTGGTGGTGGGGACATTCGCCTATGTATACAGTGCCAATGAATTTCGCTCCCAGATCAACGAACGGCTGCAGGGTATCGTCGAACACGAAAAGCAACGCATTGTCTTGCTCAATGACCGCAATTTCGAACTGCTTGCCAATATCTCCACCAAATTGCCACTTCGCTCCCAAATGCAGCGTTACAGTCAAACGCCCACGCCGGCCGTCCAAACTACCATCAACGGTTACCTAAGCGAGTTTCTGCTCGAAAATCCCGGCTTGTACCGCGCGAGCGTAGCCGACGCCGGCGGCACAATCGTGGGCTCCACGGATTCGGCCGCGATCGGCCAGGAGATTGGCAACGACGAGGTATTCAAGACCGGCCGCGACGCGGCTACCACCTCAATTTTCTTCAAGAACGCCGACGGCAACCCCCGCCAGTACCTGGCTGCGCCGTTCCACCTCGAAAATAAATTCATCGGCGTGGTCGTGCTAGAGACAAGTCCCAGCACGCTGCGCGCCATCATCCAAGACTACAGCGAGCTGGGCAAAACCGGCGAGGCCGACCTCACGCGCGACTACCCCGACGGGCAGATGAAATACCTGCTGCCCCTGCGCTTCGGTACCACCGGAAGCTTGAGCAACGTGAGCTCGGCAGAGGCCGCCGGGATCCGCTCCGGCGGCACAAAGCTCAAAACCGTCACGAATTACCGCGGCCATAACGCGCTGATCGCATCGGTGCCGGTTGACCGTACCGACTGGCGGCTGGCAGTCACCATCGACCAGGACGAAGCCATGGAGCCGCTCTACCGGCTGCTCAATGTGACGATCCTGATGTTTATTGCCATGGCGCTGGCCACAATCCTCATCAGCCTCTGGACCGCCGATATCTTCACTCGCCCTATCCGCCGGCTCACCGCTATTGTGCAGCGTATCCAAAGCGGCGACCTCAACCAGATCGCGCCGGTCGCTTCCCGAGACGAGATCGGCATCCTCAGCGCAGCCTTTAACGGCATGACCACAAGCCTCCTAGGCACGCGAGCATTGCTGCTCGCATCGATCCAAAGCCTCGAACAGGGTTTCATTCTGGTGGACAATGCCGGCAGCATCCAGTCCATCAACCCAGCCGCCAAAAAACTTCTGGGTCTTGGTCACGCCGGACGGGTGGCCTCAACGCTTGCGGAGGCGCTCGACGGCATTAAGGGCCTCGATATTACGGCCAAATTAAACGAATGCATCCAGCACGGCCGGGCTGTCAACTGCAAGGACCTCCCGTACCGTGATGCGTACTTCGATGTATTTTTCTCGCCCGTCATTCTCGGCCAGGGAGTGCGCGGTGCGGTGGTGTCACTCTCGGATATTACCGAAGAAAAAATCCTCCAGCGCACCCGCGACGACTTCTTCTCGATTGCCACCCACGAGCTGCGCACACCGCTCACTGTGATCCGGGGCAATACCAGCATGATCAAAGAAGACCACTGGAACGACATTAAGAGCAAAGAAGCTCAGAGCATGATCAACTACATCGACGAAGCTAGCGTGCGCCTCATCGGCCTGGTCGGCGACTTCCTCGATGCTTCACGCCTTGAGCAGGGCCGGTTCAAGTACGCCATGGAGCCGATCGACCTGCTAGCCATTGCCCACTCGGTGGAGAAAGAATACCAGACCGCCGGTACGCTCCAAGGGCTATACCTCCATGTCGAGGATCCCGCCACGGCTCCGCCCAAGGTTTACGCCGACGCCAACCGCGTCAAACAAATCATGATCAACCTCATTGGTAATGCCCTCAAATTTACCAAGACCGGCGGTATCACCATCCGGTTTGGCGCCGAGCACCAAGACGTAGTGGTGTATGTGAGTGACACGGGCCAGGGGATTAGCGAAGAGGGACAACGGGTGCTGTTCCACAAATTCCAGCAAGCCAACGAAAACATCCTTACCCGCGACGCCCGTGGCACTGGGCTTGGCCTCTACATATCGCGTCTCCTGAGTGAGGGCATGGGCGGCTCGGTCGAGCTCGAGTCGTCGGCCGTGGGCAAAGGCACCACCTTCGCTGTGCGCCTGCCGCTTGCCACTGAGTCGCAGCTCAAACAAGTCGAGCCGGTGCTTTCCATGGGCCAGCAAACGCCCACGGCCTGATATAATGGCCCCGTTATGAGCATCCGCAGCAACATATTAGCGCTGGTCGCGGTCGGTTTGAGCCCGTTTCGGCCACGAGGCCCCAAACGGGTGGTGCTCTATGGGCCCAAATTAAACGGCAATCTCAAAGCGTTCGTCGATTACGTCGAAAGAACCGGCGTGGATAACGGTCACTACGTCATCGCCTATGCCGCGCCGGATCCGCAGTACTGCCGGGAGGTGAGCGCCGCCCACCCTTCCTTGCGGGTATTGTGCACCACCAACCTCAAAGACATGGTTGAGATCGGCCAAGCATCGGCCGTCATCACCTCGCACTTTTTGGATAATTTGGCGATCCTCAATGCCCTTACCACCATTAAATTCATAAACGTATGGCACGGCATTGGCTGGAAAGGCCACGTGCCGAACGATTTTGCGTTCCTCGCCCGTTACGCCGACAATTGGGTGACGTCACCGGCGTTCAAGCGCATCTACGAACACGACTTCGGCATCAAAAGCCCCGTACATGTCACAGGCTATGCCCGGACCGATGACGCTGTTCGCGGTAATTTCTCTGCCGAGGCCATCAAGAAGCGGTACGGCATCAGTCCCAGCTTCGGCAAGATCATCCTCTTCGCGCCCACTTGGGCACAAGACCACGGCCGGCACAGCCTGTTCCCGTTCGGTACTACTGCCGAGCAGTTCCTCGCGGGACTTAACGCCGCCGGTAGGGCCTGTAATGGCCTTGTCATAGTTCGCACCCATCTCAATTCCGGCGACATTACGATGCCGGACGGCCTGGACAATATCGCCTTCATGCCGTCGAATACCTACCCCGTCACCGAGGACTTTCTTGCCGTCGCGGATGTGCTGATTACCGACTGGTCATCGGTCGTCTTCGATTTTTTGCCTCTTGGTCGGCCTATTATTTTCCTCGATACACCAGTGCCGTTTGAAAGGCTGTGCTTCGATGCGAGCTACCGATTCGGCGAGATTGTAGCCTCGCTTCCGCGGCTTAACAAGGTCATTAGCGAATACGCCGTTCGCCCCGGCCGCTACCAAGAGGCTCATGCCGCACTCATCAAAAAAGCCATCCAGCTGGGCTATGATACCACTCTGGACGGCCGCTCAGCCGAGCGCTATCACCGGCGGCTGCTCGAACTCATTGAACCGGCTGCTAGCTAGCGGCCAGGGGGCGTCGCGCGCGCTTAGGCTCCCACTCATTGCAGCTATACACGCTCGAAGAATAAAACCGGACCGCGTTTGAGCTGATCAGTTCGTCAATTCGTGC
>DATAMV010000028.1:0-1853 GCA_036266515.1 Candidatus Saccharimonadia bacterium | reverse complement strand
ACAGCTACCTTGTTACGACTTCACCCCAATTACCGACCATACCTTAGACGGCTACCTCCCTTGCGGGTTGGCCCACCGGCTTCTGGTACAGCCGACTTTCGTGATGTGACGGGCGGTGTGTACAAGGCCCGGGAACGTATTCACCGCGGCGTGCTGATCCGCGATTACTAGCGACTCCGACTTCATGGGGTCGAGTTGCAGACCCCAATCCGAACTGAGACCGGTTTTTTGGGATTCGCTCCATCTTGCGATTTCGCAGCCCTTTGTACCGGCCATTGTAGCATGTGTGAAGCCCTGGACATAAGGGGCATGATGACTTGACGTCATCCCCACCTTCCTCCGAGTTGACCCCGGCAGTCTCCTATGAGTCCCCGCCTTTACGCGCTGGCAACATAGAACGAGGGTTGCGCTCGTTGCGGGACTTAACCCAACATCTCACGACACGAGCTGACGACAACCATGCACCACCTGTATACCGACCTTGCGGGGCACCCATCTCTGGGTGTTTCCGGTATATGTCAAGCCTTGGTAAGGTTCTTCGCGTTGCATCGAATTAATCCACATGCTCCGCCGCTTGTGCGGGCCCCCGTCAATTCCTTTGAGTTTTAGCCTTGCGGCCGTACTCCCCAGGCGGGGAACTTAATGCGTTAGCTGCGGCACGGATCTCGTGGAATGAGACCCACACCTAGTTCCCAACGTTTACGGCGTGGACTACCAGGGTATCTAATCCTGTTCGCTCCCCACGCTTTCGCTTCTCAGCGTCAGTAGTGGCCCAGAGACCTGCCTTCGCCATCGGTGTTCCTCCTGATATCTGCGCATTTCACCGCTACACCAGGAATTCCAGTCTCCCCTACCACACTCTAGTCTGCCCGTACCCACTGCAAGTCCGGGGTTGAGCCCCGGATTTTCACAGCAGACGCGACAAACCGCCTACAAGCTCTTTACGCCCAATAATTCCGGACAACGCTCGCACCCTACGTATTACCGCGGCTGCTGGCACGTAGTTAGCCGGTGCTTCTTCTGCAGGTACTGTCACCCGAAGGCTTCATCCCTACCGAAAGAGGTTTACAACCCGAAGGCAGTCATCCCTCACGCGGCGTCGCTGCGTCAGGCTTTCGGCCATTGCGCAATATTCCCCACTGCTGCCTCCCGTAGGAGTCTGGGCCGTGTCTCAGTCCCAGTGTGGCCGGTCGCCCTCTCAGGCCGGCTACCCGTCGTCGCCTTGGTAGGCCATTACCCCACCAACAAGCTGATAGGCCGCGGGCCCATCCCCCACCGAAGAACTTTCCACCACCAGTCATGCAACCAGTAGTCATATCCGGTATTAGACCCAGTTTCCCAGGCTTATCCCAGAGTAGGGGGCAGGTCACCCACGTGTTACTCACCCGTTCGCCGCTCGTGTACCCCAAAGGGCCTTACCGCTCGACTTGCATGTGTTAAGCACGCCGCCAGCGTTCGTCCTGAGCCAGGATCAAACTCTCCAACAAAAACTGGCTCTACAAAACCTCAACACCACGGACGGGGCCGCAGACATCAAGGCAACATCAAACTGGCACAACACCACCAGTCCGAACAAATAAGCTCGACACACTGTTGAGTTCTCAAAAGACACCCACACACCGACCCGCGGCTTTCGGCCGCAGTTCGGGGCTCGCGTTCCCGCCGTGCAACCGACCACGACACAGGGTCGTGACGATTCCGGAGATCAGCGGGCCTGGTGACCGCTCCCCGAGGGGCCCGTTCTGTCCGGCGTCTCGCTGACCGGAACAAACGCTACGCGAGCGTCTCCGGCGGGGTCAAATCACCCCGGCCGCAAAGCGGTGACCTGCGATGACGAGCCATCGGCCCGGGAC
>DATAMV010000027.1:0-2201 GCA_036266515.1 Candidatus Saccharimonadia bacterium | reverse complement strand
GAATTTCTTTGAGGCTACGAACACCAGCTACGAGGTGAACGCCAAGGCTGGGTCCTCTAGCAGCGATAATGGTAGCGGCGGTGAAAAGAAAGAGTCTGGGGAGGCATAGAGATGGCGCGTCGCAGATTTGGCGCAACTCGTCAGACCCCAGGATCGCTTGGTCAGCTGCTGCAATTGCCTGAGGTTCGCGTGACACTCCTTTGCGAGGTGGCGGCGCTGCTTGTGCTGGGGCTCGTGGCGGCCAGGTAATGGCACCCACCGGGTCCGTGAGCTTGGGGGACGAGCGGGCGCCGGTAATGATCCGGCCGGGGGCGTCATTCTGGCGCAAGATGCTTGCGTTTTCTGGCCCCGGATATCTGGTGGCTGTGGGCTACATGGACCCTGGCAACTGGGCCACAGATTTGGCCGGCGGTTCGCAGTTTGGTTACCAACTTTTATTTGTAGTGCTAGCGTCGAGCGCGTTTGCGATGGTGCTGCAGTACCTGGCGATCAAACTAGGCATTGCTACTGGTCGTGATCTGGCCCAGATGACCCGGGAGCAGCTTCCCCGTCCCGTCGCCCTGGTGTTTTGGCTGATGGCTGAGATTATGATCGTGGCCTGTGATTTGGCCGAGGTGATTGGGACGGCGATTGCGCTGAATTTATTATTCCATATACCGTTGGCGGTAGGCGTGATTGTGACGGCCGCCGATGTTTTGGTGCTGCTATTGCTACAAAACCGGGGTGTGCGCTATCTCGAGGCGCTCATTATCGTGCTGATACTGACGGTACTTGCATGCTTTGGGCTGGAAATATGGTTTGCACGGCCGGAAATGGCAGCAGTCGTGGGCGGGCTATGGCCGAGCGTGAGTGTATTTTCGCGAACCGACATGCTTTATATTGCCGTTGGAATTTTGGGTGCCACGGTGATGCCGCACAATCTGTATTTGCATTCCGCCGTGGTCCGCACACGCGGCATTGGGCCCACGGCGGCCGACAAGCGCGAGGCGATCCGGTTCGCGGCGGTGGATTCAACCGTGGCACTGACGCTTGCGTTTCTCGTAAATGCGGCGATTTTGGTGCTGGCTGCTGCGACGTTCTACGCCACCGGCCACGGTGCGATCGCCGAAATCGGCCAGGCATACCAACTGCTGAGCCCGCTGCTGGGAGTGGCGGCCGCCAGCACGTTATTTGCGGTAGCATTGCTAGCCTCAGGCCAAAACTCGACCATCACTGGAACGCTAGCGGGACAAGTTATCATGGAAGGATTTTTGCATGTGCGGTTGCGGCCATGGATTCGGCGGCTGCTCACCCGGGGGCTCGCGATCATTCCGGCGATCATAGTAATTCTGGCATTTGGCGGCACCGGCCTTGCCCGTTTGCTGGTGCTTAGCCAGGTAATCTTGAGTATGCAGCTGTCATTTGCGATGTGGCCGCTGGTGATATTTACGAGCCGCCGCCGTATAGTGGGTGTGTTTGTAAATTCGTGGCCGCTACGGCTTACGGCCGGCGGGATCGCCCTTGTGATCTCGTCGCTTAACGTCTGGCTCGTGTTTCGCGTCCTCGGTTAGGGCAGCTGGCGGCTCAGGTACGGCCTTGGACAGCTGCGAAATGAAGGCCAGCACGTGCTCGACTGTAGCCAGGTGGTAACGGGCCTTTGAGCTGGTGAGGCCGACTTTGATGGTGAACGCGCCGGGCGGAAGCGCTTCAAACAGGTCTTCATCGGTATAATCATCGCCGATTGCCAAAATAAAATCGTGCCCGCCCTCGCCCATTTTCTGCTTGGCGGCCGTGCCTTTGGTAATAAAGCGGGGTTTAAACTCAAGCACTTGGTGACCTTCAAATACGTCAATTTCTGAATCGCGCAAGAATTTTTCGGCGTCGTGCATAATGCCGGCTTTGCGGATATAGGCAAGTTCCGGCGTGACATTGCGGTAATGCCACACGAGCGAGAAGGTTTTGTCCTCAATCAGGGCGCCCGGTGTGCGTTCGGTAGCGATTTGCAAGATGTGCATGAGGGGTTCTTTCCAGTCAGTGGGAAAGTCCGAACGCACCGACCAGACACCGCGGTTGCGGATCCAGGCGCCGTGTTCGGCTACCAGTGTCACCGGCAGGCTCTTAAACCAAGCGTCGAGTGCGTACTTGGGGCGGCCACTGACGATCATAACCTCGTTGCCTGGTACGCGAATAAGGCGCTTGAGGATGCGCAGGAGCTTTTTGGA
>DATAMV010000026.1:0-6668 GCA_036266515.1 Candidatus Saccharimonadia bacterium | reverse complement strand
GGCCAGGTACGTGAGCGGCAGAAAACCAGTGATCGTTTGTAATAGGTGCGGAAATCCTTCGCGCGAGAAGAATGTACCAGAGAGAAACATCATGGGAAATTGGATGAGCTGGGCCACGGGCTGAGCCTGCTCTTCATTCTTGGCCCAACCGGCAATGGCAAACCCAAAGGCCATGAACACGCCACTTCCAAGCAGAGCTACCAAGATAAAGGTGGGGATACTAGCGGGCGCCAGGTGGAACTGGAACAAGACCACACCGATAGTAATAAGAAGCGTTGACTGGGCCACGGCCATGATGATACGTGCCACGCCTTGCGCTACCAGGAAGTTGCCGGGATGGACGGGTGTGGCCTGAAGGCGGCGCAGCATGCCGGTAGACTTGTAGCTCACAAAAGCGAAGGCGACGCTGAAAATGCCGAGCTGCATAATCGACAGGCCAACCATGCCCGGCAGCAAGAAGTCGATATAGCTAAGATTCTTGGTGTTCACCCCTTCGGATTTTAGCGTCAGAATCTTGGGTGCGCGCGTGATTTGATCATTGGCAGCTGATACGAATTGCGTAACGATTTGGACGGCAGCTAGACCCGTTTGCGGATTAGCCTTGTTATAGTGCGCCACCAGTTGAGATTGCACCGGTTTGCCGTTTTTGGTGGTTGCAAAATCAGCAGGAATGGTGAGTGTGAGGTCAGCGCCGCCCTTGTCTAGATCATCGCCGGCCTGTGCGCTGGACACCTCTTTGAACTTAAGCGAGTTAATGTGCTGCTTCATCTGATCAACGAATGCCGTGGCCTGGGCGGTACGCGCCTGGTACACTACGTCAATTTTGAACGAAGGCGATGTGTTCTTGAAGATATATCCAAATACCACGATGAACACGATCGGGAAAAACAGCGAGAAGAACAGGGCGGTACGGTTGCGGAAGTACATTTTGGTGGAAGCAACCGTGAGGCCGCGCAGAGCCGCCCATGAGCGGTTCTTGATGATGCGGCGCTTGGGCCGGTGAGCTGGTGCGGCGGCCGCTTGCTTAGAGCGGAGGCCGGGTAGCACCAAGCGGCGGACGATGATCCAAATGACCACAGCGGCGAAAAATATGACCCATCGAATATCCATGGCTAGTCCCTTAGCTCCTTGCCAGTAAGATCAATGAAGACGTCCTCAAGCGTGGCTGCCTGCACCTGGGTGTGAGGCTTAAAGCCGCGGTCGAGTAATTGCTTGATAAGCTTTTCGGGCGTGTCCATAGCGATAATTTTGCCCTCGTCCATGATGGCCACCCGGTCACATAGCACCTGAGCCTCTTCCATGTAGTGGGTAGTGAGAATGACGGTAGTGCCTTTACTCTTGATCTGTTTGACCAAATCCCAGAGGTTGCGGCGGGCTTGAGGATCAAGACCGGTGGTAGGTTCGTCGAGGAAAACAGCCACTGGCTTGTTCACGAGAGTAGTAGCAATACTAAAACGCTGGCGCTGGCCTCCAGAGAGTTCTTTGACCATCGCTGCCGCCTTTTCTTCCAAGCCGACTTCGCGCAAAAGCTCCATGGCATCAGTGGTTTCGCCGTAAAGGTCATTAAACAGCTCGAGAAGCTCAAGGAGCTTTAGGCTGGGGAAAAACGCCGAGCTTTGGAGCTGGATGCCGATGCGCTGTTTGACTTCGTAGGGGTGCTTCTGCACTTCCAGGCCGTCGAGGACAACTTTGCCCCCCGAGATGGTACGCAAGGTTTCAATCATTTCGAGAGTGGTGGTTTTGCCCGCGCCGTTGGGACCGAGAATGCCAAAAACTTCGCCTTTTTCAACGCTAAAACTTACGCCCTTGACGGCTTCAAAACCGTCGGCGTAAGTTTTGCGGAGATCAGTTACCTCGAGTAGCGGGGATTTCATACGCCATCTAGCGTATCACCGCAAGCGGCAGTCCCACAATACCTGAACGAGGGACTAGCCCTTCTTCAGAACGAGCAGGCCGGTGCGAGGGTTTTCGACCGTCACGTAGCCGGCAGGCAGTGCTTCCATAGCACCGTCGCGTACGTCGCGAGCAAAGAAGTAAATCACTTGCTTGCGACCACCCTTTAGCGTTACTTCCTTCATGTGGAGGAAGTACTGCTGACCCTTGGAGTTGGTTTGGGAGTAAGCCATATGAGTTCCTGAAATTAATGATCTTATCTGTATTATGCTTATGCTATATCTGTTGTCAACCGTATTTAGTGAAGTTCAAGCCAATATGAGCAAAAAATTGCTGAGATTAGGCTTAACTTGAGGCTAAACGGGTTTGAGGGAATGCTATGATGCTGGCATGAAGATCCCAACGAAACGACTAGCTAATGGATTTGAATTGCCCGTATATGGCCTGGGTCTCTGGCAAATGGGTGGCCGTCTGGAGGCGGACTACGCACAGGATGGGCGGGATGTGGCCGCTATCCAGGCAGCCATTGAGCAAGGAGTTACTCATATTGATACTGCAGAGATGTATGGCCATGGTCACGCTGAGGAGCTGCTGGCACGGGCGGTCGAGGGGATAGACCGCGCGAAGTTGACTATTGCAAGCAAGGTTTCCGCCGAGCACCAGAGTTATGAAGGCATTAAGCGAGCGTTGGCTGCTAGTTTGGAGCGGCTCAAGATGGATTATGTTGATTTATATATGCTGCACCGTTTCCCCCTGCCGGCACTGCCGATCGAGGACGCAATGCGAGCGATGGACGAATTGGTAGACGAGGGGCTAGTGCGTCATATTGGCGTTAGCAACTGCTCCCCTGCCCGGTTTACGGCGGCCCAGGCGGCCAGCAAGCACAAGCTGGTGTGCAACCAGGTGCATTACAACGTGCAATACCGTGAGGTGGAAAGCCGGGGCGTCCTGAAACAATGCCAGAACAACGATGTGATGCTCGTGGCCTGGCGGCCGCTACAGAAGGGCGGACTGGCGGAGACGCCTCTTTTGGTTGAGTTGGGCAAGAAATATGGAAAAACGCCGGCGCAAGTGGCCATCAATTGGTTGGTCGTACAGGACCACGTAGTAACACTTAGCAAAACCAGCACAGCCGCTCACCTGGAGGAGAATCTAGGTGCACTCGGCTGGGCCCTGGAGGCCGCGGATGTAGAACGGATCCGTCGCGAATACCCAGACCAGCGCCTGGTATCAGATGCAGTGCCAATGGATTATGCGGGGAGCCTGCCAGCTTAAACGTCGGCAAACAGGGTAACGTTATCGCGGTTCACGCGGAGTACGCCCCGGCCGATTTGGAACTCGAGGCGCTGGAAGCCGGTATTGACGACCACAGTGCCGCCGGTGAGAAGAGAGAAGAAATTAATGTGCCCCGGCAAGATGTCGAACGGCCCGGTGCGGTTGGCGGCACTGAGGGATACAGCTTCGCCCTGGTAGTAGGTTTGGTACGGACTAAAGATCTTGGTTTTAAACCGTTTTTGCTTGTTGTCATTCTGAGCAACCTGCGCTGCGCCGTAGGTGCCGCCTGAGGTTGTAAGCGCCATTAGATGAGGATCTCCTCTACCCCACTCAGGGTCTGCTCGCGCGAGAAGTACACGCCGGGAATACCGTTGAGCTTTTCGGTGACGTGGAATGACTGCGAGAAGAATTCGATGAGTTTTTTGGCTTTTTGGTAGTCAGCACGGTCTTGGGGCGAAAGTTCATTCTCGCCGATGATCGCGATGATGTTTTTGAGCGAGTCATATTTCTGCATAATGGCCTGCACCTGAGTGACGAGCAGGTAATGGCGGTCGCCGACGATTTCGGGTGTGATAAGCGAGGAGCTGGTGCGGATGAGGTCAACGGCCGGTCGGATGCCGGACTCGGCTACGGCGCGGGAGAGCACGATGACGGAGTCGATCTGCGATGAAATTTCTTGCACGGCCGGGTCGGTGAGGTCGTCGGCCGGCACGTAAATGGTCTGGACGGCGGTAATGGAGCCGTTTTGGTTTGAATACAGCCGGTCCTGGAAGCGCTTGAGGTCCGAGAAGATGGTAGCTTGGTAACCACCTTCGGAGGGGATCTGGCCCATCATGGTGGAGAGCTCGTTGCCGGCCTGGATGTGGCGGTAAACATTGTCCACAAAGAACAGAATGTCGCGCTTTTCTTCGTCGCGGAAGTATTCGGCCAGGGTGACGGCCGTGGGCCCAATCATGGCGCGCATGGCCGGGTTTTCGTTCATTTGCCCGTAAAACATGGCGGTGGACTTGAGCATGTCTGCTTCTTTGAGGGTGGAGTAGAGCTCGTGACCCTCACGGATGCGCTCACCGATGCCCGCAAAGAAGGCCAGCTTGGACGGGTCTTGGCCGATGTTGTTGATGATTTCCATGATGAGAACGGTCTTACCCACACCGGCACCGCCGATAATACCGATCTTGCGGCCTTTGACGAAGGGGGTGAAAAAGTCGAGCACCTTGATCCCGGTTTCGAGCAGCTCGTCTTTGTTGTTGAACTGCTGGGTGGAGTTGGCGCTCACATACACGCTGCGGCGCGGAACCTCGGGGCCGATATCGGTGAGGTGGTCGGCGGGCAGGCCGACGGCGTTGAAGAGGCGGCCCAGCGCGGCTTGCCCGGTCGGCACCGAGATAGTGGCGCCTGTGGAAACGACCTTGGCGCCGCGGCGGACGAGCGGGCTGGTAACAAAGGCAATACAGATTGCGTCGCGGTGCTCATTGTACGAGTTAATCTCAAGCAGAATTTCCGGATGCCCTTCGATGGTCATGAGCTCGCGCAAGGGCGGCCGGGTATCACCATGGAAGCTAATCTCGACGATGAGGCCGCGGATGCTCACGATACGCCCGACAATGCCGGCGGCTTTGGCCGGCTGGGCGGCCGCCTTGGGCGCAGGCGCTGGGGTGGCCTCGGCTTTGGGGGCGGCCT
Organism: Candidatus Saccharimonadia bacterium; assembly: GCA_036266515.1. Lineage (GTDB taxonomy): Bacteria > Patescibacteriota > Saccharimonadia > UBA4664 > UBA4664 > UBA5169. The sequence continues at coordinate 1,820 of DATAMV010000026.1, read as the reverse complement.
TCGGCGCGGCAGCTGGAGTCGCCGGCACTGCCGGAACAGCAGCCGGCGGGGCGACGGGATTAGTTGCAGACGGACTCGTTGTTGCCATGCTCACTTGACGCTAATGCTTATAACTTAGTCTACACTATCGCTGCGGTAAAACGAGTTAAGATGCCAGCTGCCCCCAGAACGTAGTGCTTCTGTTTTGATCTAGGGCAAAACGTTTGCTTACCGCGGCCCTGAGCTTATCTTTTTGATACTCACGCAGCGGGTCGGAGGTGGCCAAATAATTTTCGATAGAAACATAGACCTCTTTGAGGGTCCGTTGATCTGACTGCGAGAGCTCCAATGGATGGCCGGCTGGCATACGGGCTGTTATGGCGCGCATTTTGTCGAGCGCGTCGTTAATCTTTGCGGGGTCGGCCGCTAGACCCGCGACATACACGATAATGTCGACCGACGTGACCGGACGCGACTGCCGCCCCAGAAGACGCTGAATGAAGCCGTACCGGCGTTCGGTCACGAGGCCAATCTGGTTGAATTGGTAACCGGCGACAAGTACGAGTACGTCAGCCAGGATCACGGGGATTTCATAGGCGCGCGAGTTGAAGAACCAGTTGTCGTAGCCCACGATTTCCATAACCGCGATCATAAGCGAAGTAAAACAATACACCGCGAGCGAAAGCGCTAACCATCCAAAAGCCCGCTTATACTCTTTGCCCAGGCGACGCCAGACTTTTAATACTAGGTAGAGTGATGCAATATAGGCGACAACCGGAATCAGAACAATTGCCTGGACGTTGTCATGGCTGGTTTCACTCGGCCATGACCCGACCAGATGGTTGGTTTGGGTGTCGATAACCCAGGCAACGGCCGCAATACCCAACATCAGGGGAATATTCATGAGCCAGTGTTTCTTGCCGGTAGCAATCTTGTAGAACTGGCGGGCGCCAAGATAGATCAGAATGCTTTCGCATAGATACGGGAAATATGAGGCCAAGTTGAAGAACAACAGATACCACAGGTTGTAGTACTCGGTAATAGGGTAATCGATGTTCAGAACGCCCAACATGAGTGTGCCGGCCGCTAAGAGGCTATAGGCAGGCTTAAGCTCCGGCTTAAAGTTGCGGCGGGCCCGGTAGAACAGAATGGCCGCGCCAACGCATACTCCCACATCGATCAATGTTATGGAGGTAGCGAGTGGATTGTAAAACTCGCGTGCGTCGGCGCCCGGGGGCTGGGGTAGCAGCAATGAGAGCGCGCTCACAGCCAGCGTTATGGTAATGATGAGAACCAGATTGAGACGAAGCCTGTTCACATAGCCTCCTAGCCCATGCTGAGCGCGTTCATAGCGTTGACGATTTCCTTAATGCGGTCGTCGGCCTCGCCGCGCCTGGCGCGGTTGTAGTTCATAAGTAATAAGGTCTGGAGTTCTTTGGCGCGTTTTTTGGCAGCGGACATGGCCGTGAAGCGCGAGGCGTATTGGGCGAGACGGGACTCGAGAATCACCTGCGAGAGCGCGATCTCAAGCATCACTGATTCGAGGTACCGCACCACATCATCAACGCTTGGCTCAAACAGATATTCGCGCGGACTAATGATGTCTTCGGGATTGGCCGTGTCCGGGACTGGGGTAGCTGCTTCCTCTTTTTCGGTTTTTTGGGGCTTCGCACTTTCACTGGCAAGCGTCCGGACGCGCCCGAGCAGGTCGATACGGCCTACTTCCTGAACCGAGAGCGAAATATAACGCTGGAACCACACGGTCGGCTGCTTGTAGCCCAGGAGCTCGTCAACGATTGGCGATACATCAATGGCCTGGTCGATGTCTGGTAGGCGGAAGT
>DATAMV010000025.1:0-3181 GCA_036266515.1 Candidatus Saccharimonadia bacterium | reverse complement strand
TTCCAATCTATCTTCGTCATCCACGCCCTTTGTCCGTGGTGCATGGTCGTCTGGTCGATGACCATCCCAATCTTCTGGTACACAACCCTGCGGAACTTCCGCGAAGGCGTATGGACCACGCCCAAAATACTGGTACGTGTCATGGCCTTCCTACAAGACTACAAGAACCTCATCTTGGTGCTGTGGTATCTGGCCATCCTTAGCGTCATCATGGCCAAGTTTTGGTATTACTGGCGCACGCTGCTCTAGCCGGGCACAGCCCAGAAATTTTAAGCCTCGAGAATGGCATCGACAACTTCGTTGATGGGGCGCGTGCTATCAATAATTGTCCCCTCGGGCAAAGCTTCTTTGGTGGCATGTAAACGAAGTACAAATTCCGTGGTATTCACCGGGTCATTTACGTCCCAGTCGTCAGCCGTGCGGCGGTCCAGCCTCTCCCTGAGTGTTTCAGCGTCTGCGTCTAAGACAAACACCTTGTCGAACACGTCGATAAACTTGGACAAGTTCCTCGAACCACCACAGAAAAAAACCACCCCATCGTCTTTATTGGCCGCTATCTTTCTGACCTTGTCGACGTCCCATATATGGTACTCAAATCCAGGAAGGTCCGTTGGTTTCCCCGTTTCCGGATCCCCCCGGTAAGCCAGCTCGTCGTCGCCTTCAATGGTTTTATAGCCGCGCCTTCGAAGTTCGCGGGACACCGAACTTTTGCCCGTACCCGAACTGCCATCAATAAGGTAATTTCTCTTTGCCATAACCTAAGCATACCAAAACCAAAAGAGACCCAAGAGGTCTCTTTTATCCAATAATTCCTGGCTCCGGAGGTCGGGCTCGAACCGACGACCAATTCGTTAACAGCGAACTGCTCTACCACTGAGCTACTCCGGATCACATGTGGTACTCGCAGATTATATGCGTGAGATAGGCGAAGGTCAATGCATACAAAGGGAAAGACTTCGTCAGTAGAAGTTGGGGGTGTTACAAATCATGATGTTACTTTCAGCCCGCTCTCAGGTTCAAAGGTGTAGAATGCTGCCATGCGTATCCTAGTTGTCGAAGATGAGCACAAAATTGCCGCGGCCCTCAAGCGTGGCCTTGAGCAAGAATCCTATGCAGTCGACGTAGCCTACGACGGCGATGAAGGCCTTTCTAACGCCCTCACCGATGAGTACGACGTGATCGTGCTCGACCGCATGTTACCCGGCCTGCTCGACGGCGCCGATATTTGCCGCGAAGTCCGTGCCAATAACGTCCGCACTCCCATAATCATGCTCACTGCCAAAGACAAGGTGAGTGACCGCGTGGAAGGCCTCAACGCCGGCGCCGACGACTACCTCGTGAAGCCGTTCGCATTCGAAGAGCTCTTGGCCCGCATCCGTGCGCTGCTGCGCCGGCCCCAGGACCATGTGGGCAACGTGCTTCAGCTCGATGATCTCACCATGGACACCGAAACCTACGAGGTGAAGCGCGCCGGCCGCCGCATTCAGCTCAGCCAGCGCGAATACGCCCTGCTCGAATACCTGCTCCGCAATCAAAACCGTATCCTTTCCAAGTCCAACATCATCAGCCATGTGTGGGATTATGACGCCGATATCCTCCCCAACACGCTAGAAGTGTATATTGGCTACCTGCGGTCTAAAATTGAGCGTACATTTAAAGGGCCCGACCTTATTCACACAGTAAGGGGCTTTGGCTATAAATTAGCCGCTTCTAATGATTAAATCTGCCGTCTTCAAGCTCACCCTTTGGTATCTGGGTATCATTTGCATACTCAGCTCGTTCTTTAGTGTGGCCTTGTATCATGAGTCGTTTGATCAGCTCGCGGTGGCCGCCAACCGCCAACGCACCAACATCAACCGGCTGCTTTTGCCGGATGGGTTTGAGGACCGGCGCCAGGCCTTCTTGCAGCAGCTCGACGATCAACTCTCCGCCACCCAAAACCAGCTGATTCTGCGTCTCTTGGTGCTTAATCTAGCCACGCTCCTGCTCGGTGGCGTGGCGGCGTACGCCCTGGCCCGGCGCACGCTCAAGCCCATTCAGGACTCGATGGAGGCTCAAGGGCGCTTCACTGCTGATGCCTCACACGAACTGCGCACGCCGCTCACTGCCATGCGTTCGGAGATCGAGGTGGCACTGCGCGATAAAAAACTCGACGCCAAAGATGCCCGCATGCTGCTTTCGAGCAATCTCGAAGAAATCGCCAAGCTTGAGGCACTCTCGGCCGGCCTGCTGCGGCTGGCCCGCTTCGAAAACGGCCTTGATCCGGCCGTGGTCACAAGCGTGCCGGTCCGCGAGCTGTTTGACGATGTGGCCAAGCGCTACAAGGCTAAGCTAGCGGCCCGCGGCCTCAAGCTCGAAATCACGGCCGGCGACGAAACCGTGGCCGGCGACCAGGCCAGCCTCACCGAACTCGTGGCCGTGCTCGTGGACAACGCCGTTAAGTATAGCCCCGAAGGGGGTGCTATCAGGCTTGAAAGCACGGCCGCGGGCCACGATGTCCGCCTGAGCGTGGCCGATCAGGGCTCTGGCATTGCGGCCGAGGACTTGCCGCACATCTTCGACCGCTTCTACCGCGCCGACCGTTCCCGCACCAGGGGCCGCGCAGCCGAGGCGGATAGCTACGGCCTGGGCCTCTCAATCGCCAAGCGCATCACCGATGTGCACCATGGCGCCATTGCCGCCGAATCCACCGCCGGTCAGGGTACGACCTTCCGTGTGAAGCTGCCGGTGGAATACGCGGCTAAAAAACCGCTCTTCTAAGCACTCTCTCAGAGCTCACCCTCTAACATGGCACCAACAAAGGAGTTGTTATGAGTGTTATAACCCGTGGTGTGCGCAATGCCTTCCGCAACACCATCCGCACCGGCTCGGTGATCGCGCTGCTCGGCATCGCGAGTGCGCTAGCCCTGGCAATGCTGCTAGCCAACCAAGCCGTTAAGGCAAAAATTACCGACCTCAAAAAGAGTTCCGCCACCACGCTAACGGTCAATGCGGCCGGCTCATTTGGCGGTGAAGGCGGGGGAGAGCCGCTCACCGCAGCGGACATTGATAAGGTCAAAAAGCTGGCCAACGTCAGCGAAGTCGGCGCCGTCATGAGTTCGGGCGGCGGCATGTTCCGCGTGAGCCGCAATTCCGAATCCGGCACCACCCAAGTGCAAGCACCCACCAGTGATGTCCAACT
>DATAMV010000024.1:0-3828 GCA_036266515.1 Candidatus Saccharimonadia bacterium | reverse complement strand
ACGACCTAGGGCCTCACCGGTATTGCTGGTGAGGCCCTTCGTGGTCCGAGGTCTTGCTTCGGACCACCGTTGGTTCAGGCATTTGCGCAGATCACGATCTTCGTGAGTTTCTGCGAACCGGCCGGCTTCGTTGCCGGGTCAGTCAGCGGAACCACGAAGTTCCAGTTGCCCTCGATTTTGTAGTAGTGGACCTTGTCCTTGCCCTTCGCGTCGATGTAGTGGACGGCCATGCCGACCATGAGCTTCCGACTCCCACTCGGGATGACCGTGTTCGTAGCGTGGTCGTACCCGAGGGTGCTACTCATCCGCAGTCCACCGGTTTCCCGGGTGTTGCCACCGTAGTGGTACCCCCAGCGCGAGGCAGGCGTATTCCAGCCCTTCGCGTCGGGGTCGGTGAGGGTGAGCCACTGGGCGTTCTCGCTGCTGCACTGGTCATCTTTTACCAGTGTCAGCCCCACGACCTGCGAGCTGGGCGGAGCACCCGGACTGGCACTGGGGCCAGAACTCGCGCCAGGCGACGCCGAGTGGTTGGGAGCGGCCGAAATGCTCCCGGCATTGGCTGCCGGTGCCGCAGGATTGCCGACGCCGAGCAGAGCCAGTACCAGTGTGACCATGGCCACACTGATGCTGGAGTACCGGAGGCCCCGGCGCTCACGCCACTGGCGCCTCACCCAGAACCACTTGATCTGGATAGCCATGGAAACCGGCCCGACCGGAGAACTCGCGCTGGACGCGGACTCCAGTCCGCGGTGCAGCGTGCGCTCCGTGTCGAACCGGCCACGCTTGGCCAGGTACTGGGCGCGCTCCGTGTCGTAGCGGACGCGGTTGTCGTCGTGGCCGAAGATGAACTCAGCCCGCCGAGCAACGCTGGGGCTGCCGCCGTTGAACCTGTAGCCACGGGCAGCTACCAGCGCATCGTCATTGCTAACGGTAGGCTGGATGCTGAGTATGTCATACAGGTCAGCATCGGGCTTGTACAGTCTCCTCATTACGCCTCCCTCCGAGGCTTGATGTGAGGTGCATTGGTATACCTTGAACCAAAAAACTTATACCATAATTTTAACATTTAGGCAATTATCCAATATTGCCAAAAGAGCAACTCTATAGCATAATTACAAAATCGTTGTATCTGGTTGTAAATACATGACCATATAAAACGTGTCCCTACCCATACGCGATGGCTGAAGGGAGCCGAGCGTGAGCATCAAAAGACCCAAGTGGCACAAGGGCCGCTTCCGCCGCTGGTTGAGATACCGGCGCAACGTCCTTTCGGACACCATGGGCACCCCCGACACCCAGTACGCGCTGATGTGGGCGGTGTTCACTGCTGCGTTCTTCACCTGGCTGGAGCCGGTGCACTCGTTCAGATGGCGGCTCGTCACGGCCGTGATCACCCTCCTGGTGTTCAGCTACGGTGTCCGGAGTTTCCGGCAGCACCGTGAGATGAAGCGGGAGCTGGTGGCCGCGAGCAGCGACCCCAACAACAAGGAGCACTACATCGAGCTGGGCGCCGGGGTCGACCGCGCCAAGGCCGACAAGGTGCGCCACATGCTCGACGCCAGCATCGACGAGAAGATCCTCTACGTCGAGCGGCCGCACTGGTCCACGGTCTTCCCGCCCCTCACGAGGGTCGCGGCACTCGTGGCCATGGTGGGCGTCGGCGTGTACCTGCCCGGCGTCGTCAGCAAGGTGTTCCTGTTCGTCGTGCTGTACGTCACGGTGAAGATGTTCCTCGGAGGTGGCAAGTCGGCGAAGTCGAAGGACGATTCACCGGACAAGCCGGGCCAGGCCATCTGGGCCCTGTTCAAGTTCGGTGCGGCCTTGATTGTGCCGACCATCCTGTTCCTCACGATGCCGCCGTCGCATGTCAAGGCGGCCGCCGTGGTGGCGTGCGGGGTGGTCTGCTGGTACATGATGGCCAACTGGGCGCGCGGCGTCATCATCCTGACGAACTGGCGCCTGATCTACGGCATCGACCGCGTGTGGCCCCTCACCGACAAGAACACGCAGCTCCACCTCCCGCGTGTGGCTGCGGCCGCCGACGAACTGCCGACGTGGTCGCAGCTCACGTCGGGCAAGAAGAAGGCCGGGTGGATCATGCTCGACCTGGTCGGTGTCTCGCCGCGCACGCTTCCGCCGGTGAAGGACTACATCCGGCTCCGGCAGCTCATCAACCAGCGCGTGCCGGCTACCCGCTAGCGCAGCGGCGCCCCACACTCCAAGGGAGCCCTCCATCCCTTCCTACTACGCCTCTTCCGGGCGATCATTCATCGGTTCTACCGAGATCGCCTGGAGGGGGCGATCTCGCTTTTTGGCCCCACCTTGCTTACCTGGTTGATAACCGTTATCATCAGCTCGTAAAAAGAAGTAAAGAATAGGTAAACGTAAGCACTATGTCCTACAAAGTCGCCATCAACGGGTTCGGTCGCATCGGCCGCAGCGCGTTCAAAATTGCCCACGGCAACCCCGATATCGAGGTCGTTGCCATTAATGACATCACCAGCACCGACACGCTGGCCTACCTGCTCAAACACGACTCCAACTACGGTACGTACCACGAAGAAGTTGGCCACGACGAGCAGAACCTGATCGTTGGCGGCAAAAAAATCCGCGTCACCGCCGAGAAAGACCCCTCGATGCTGCCCTGGAAAGACATGGGCGTGGACGTAGTAATTGAATCCACCGGCCGCTTCACCAAGGCCGAAGACGCCGGCCTGCACCTCAAGGCAGGCGCCAAGCGCGTCGTGATTTCCGGCCCAGCCAAGGGCGAAGGCGCCGGCACCTTCGTGATCGGCGTTAACGAGGGCGACCTCGGCGCCGAAGACACCGTTATCTCCAACGCGTCCTGCACCACCAACTGTATTACTCCTGTGGCTGTAGTGATCGAAGAGAAGTTTGGCGTCGAAAAAGCTATGATGACCACCATCCACAGCTACACCGCGAGCCAGGCTCTCCAAGACGCGCCCAACAAAGACCCGCGCGAAGGGCGCAACGCCGCCGAGAACATGGTGCCCACCAGCACCGGTGCCGCTACTGCTGCCGCCAAAGCCTTCCCGGCCCTCAAGGGTAAGTTCGATGGTTTGAGTGTCCGCGTCCCCACCCCGGTGGTGAGTCTGAGCGACTTCACCTTCGTGACGAGCAAAGACGTCACCAAAGAAGAGGTGAACGCCGCGCTCGTGGCCGCCGCCAAGGAAGAGCGCTTCCAGGGCATCATCGACACCACCAACGAGCCGCTGGTTTCCAGCGACTTCATTGGCAACCCGCACTCGGGTATCGTTGACCTGGCCCTCACCAACGTCGTGGGCGGCAACCTGCTGAAAGTCGTGGTGTGGTACGACAACGAGTGGGGCTACTCGAACCGTCTGGTTGAGCAAGTCGTCAATGTAGCCAAAACCATTGGCTAATAACCCCAGATCAATCCTGATCACCGTCCTTCACGCCGCCGCGGTCATTTTGACCGTCGGCGGTGCGTTGGTGTTGTGGGCCGCCTATGCCACCAACCTCTTTCTAGGCAGTTGCTTGGCCGCCAGCGGCTGCCATACATTCGTCAGTAATAGTGGGTTGCGCATCTTAGCCGCTTTCGTCTTGTGCCTTGGCCTGGCCGGCTTGGCCTGGTGGTTTCGGGCCAACCGCCCACTGCTGCTCATGAGCGGCACAGCCATTGTTACGGCCGTCACCGCCATACTGTTTAATGCCATGCGCACCTGCACTCTTGAGTGTGGGCCGTCCGCTGTGGGCGATTTGGGCGGCTGCTCGGTTGTCCATCACTGTATGGTCCACCCAGCCCTCTACGCCCTGTGGCTATTACCGTTAATAGCTATCGGGTAT
>DATAMV010000023.1:0-6369 GCA_036266515.1 Candidatus Saccharimonadia bacterium | reverse complement strand
TACCTCGAGCGGGCTTGGGATTACGGCTGATAAGCTCAGTGGCGATTTGTATGACGTCTTGATGGAAGGGGTAGCGGCGCCGGCAGTGGTGCGCGAAACCGCAGTGCCGGGGTTGCATGTATTGCCGGCTTCTCCGGTGCTGGCTGCGGCCGAAGTGGAAATGGTGGCGGTGCCCAAGCGCGAATTTAAGCTTCGCGACGCGCTGGCTGAACTGCCTTATGATTTTATTTTGATTGACTGCCCGCCGAGCCTGGGGATTCTGACGGTTAACGGTTTGGTGGCTGCTCATGAACTGATTATTCCGGTGCAGGCCGAGTTTTACGCCATGGAGGGCTTAGGACAGCTGGTGCAGACCGTGCAGCGGGTGCGCAAGGGCCTCAACCCGGCCCTGGGGCTCATGGGTGTGCTCGTGACCATGCACAACGGCCGCACGACGCTTTCTGCCCAGGTGCATGAAGAGGTGAAGCGGCATTTTCCGGACAAGGTGTTCGACACGGTGATTCCGCGCAACGTGCGGCTGGCTGAAGCGCCGAGCTTTGGCAAAACCATTATGCATTATGACGGCTGGAGCAAGGGGGCGCGTAGCTACAAGGCGCTGGCGAAGGAAGTGGAACAACGAGCAACAAAGGGTAAGAAGAAATGAACGACGGACAAAAAACAGAACGCAAACGGGGACTGGGCCGCGGGTTCGATTCACTGATCCCAACGGATCTCGCCGAGACCGAGTTTGACACACCGGCGGCAGCGCCGGGCGAGAAGGTGAGTGGCGACCTGGTGCGCGAAGTTGATCCGGCGCTCGTCGATCCGAACCCGCACCAGCCGCGCAAGAACTTCGACCAGACGGCGCTTGAGGCGTTGGCCGCGAGCATCCGAGTGCATGGAATTTTGCAGCCGCTCGTGGTCACCAAGACTGCCGGCCGGTACGAGCTGATTGCGGGCGAACGGCGGCTGCGTGCGGCCAAACTGGCCGGCCTGACGGGCGTGCCCGTGATTGTGCGCAGCTTCGACGAGCAGGAGAAGCTTGAGCTCGCGTTAATCGAAAACTTGCAGCGCGAGGAGCTCAATCCAATTGAAACCGCCACGGCTTACCGCCGGCTGCTCGATGAGTTTAACCTGCGGCTTGAGGACTTGAGCAAGCGCATCGGCCGCGACATTTCGACCATCTCGAACGCCACCCGGCTCTTAAACCTGCCGGAAGAGGCCAAGAACGCCGTGATCCAAGGCCGCATCTCTGAGGGCCACGCGCGCGTGCTACTCACCATTGTGATCCCAGACGACAAGCCGGCCGAAGAGGCCAAGCGGCTGGAGCTTCTGGCCCTGATGGAGCGCCATCATTGGACGGTGCGCCAGGCCGAAGAGTTCGCGCGCGGCTTCCGTGGCAAGACCGGCACCAAAGAAAAGGCGGCTGCTCGGATCGCGGCCGTCAACCAGCTAACCATGAATTTGGGTGACTACCTCGGTGCCAAGGTCACACAGGTGCGCACCGCCAAGGGCGGCAAGTTGGTAATTGAGTATTACTCAGACGAAGAACTTGAGCGGATTTACAAAGCGATCCGTGGCGCTGAGGAGTAGGAATGCGCCGCAGGCAGGGGTATTTACGGCGATTTAGCCGGCCCAGTCCCCGGATTTTGACTGCTTTTGTTACTGTGTCGGTAATGTTTGGCATGGTAGTGGTGCTGCAAAGCCGGGCGGCTACAAGCTGCACCATTGACGCCAAACTCGTAAATTCGTGCCGGCCGTGGCTAGGCGCGGCAGTGGATGACTACCCGCAGGCCGCCTCAAATTTTAAAGCCCAAATTTTGTACCACGAGCAGGAGATTGGGCGGCAGCTTGACGTGGTGCATCAATACCACCCGGTGGGGAGCGTGCATTTATCGTCCGATGAGACTTTTTTTGCCAACCGCGCCGGCACGATGCTATTTCTGAACTGGAAACCGGCCGGCGTGTGGAGCGATGCGGCCGGTGGTAACTCGAGCGTCAACGGCCAGATCGATACGATGGCGGCTAGCATCAAAGCCGTGGCGCCGCATAAGCTGTTTTTGACCGTATTTCACGAGCCCGAAAACGACGTGTCGAGCGGTGGGCAGGGCTGTGGCTCCATAACCTACAAGGGCTCCTCGGGTACGCCGGCCGACTACAAAGCCATGTGGCAAAATGTGCGCAATCGATTTGACGCGGCCGGCGTCACAAATGTGGTCTGGGTAATGGATTATATGAACTACTCGCCCTGGGATTGCCTGGTGGATGATCTGTATCCCGGAAATAATCTGGTCGACTGGGTGTTCTTCAACGCCTACCGTTCGGGCACCACCAGCTTTGGCAACCAGATTCAGCGCTTCATTAATGTGATGGCCGGCTATCAGAGTGCAAGTCTAGACTTCAACGGCCGCAATTGGGGGATCGGGGAGTGGAATGCGAATACGAGCGACCCGGCTGATTCCGTCACCTACTATGACGAGGCCAAGACTACCATTAGTACGAATGCATTTCCGAAGATCAAGCTCTACTCGGTCTACGATTCGATCAGTGGTGCCGACGGCGTGACGGATGAGCGGGTGGCTTACGACGCCAACGGCACATACGACGCCAACAAGCTGGCGCATTACGTGGCACTGGCGGACCTGGCGGCGTTTGTGGATCCAACACCCACTCCTACGCCAACAGCCGCCCCCACGCCCACCCCCACGCCCACAGCGGCGCCCACGCCGTCGCGTACGCCCACACCAACGGCCGCCCCCACGCCTACACCCACCCCCACACCGACGCCGCCTGTGGTGGTGGGCGGTGGGTCCGGCGGAGCCTCGGGCGGCCAGCCGGTCGGCGGGACCGTGAGTGTGGTGGCGCCTCCCGCCGGCACCACGACGGTTAAGGTCGACGGCACGCCGGTTTCAACTACCAACAACCAAATTGACACCACGTATCTCACGAACGGAGCGCACACGGTCACGGTGGACACTACGCTGCCCGATGGCACGCATAAGGTCACCAAGCAGACGATTCAGGTTCACAATAATCTGGAGCTGTGGCAGGTTCTGCGCAATAAGTTCTTTGCGCTGTGGCATGGCAACAAAACGCTCATGGATCTCTTCGTAGGTTTGCTTGTATCCCTGACCGTCGGTGGCATTGGATTTGTGGGCTATTCGATTCAGCGCCATTTTGCGCTCCAGCGTCCGGTGGGGCTGTGACCCCTAGCGCCGGCATTAATTGAGCTTGTAGAGCTCGAGTCCGTCGAGGCCTTGGCGCGAACCGGCGGTACAGGTTCCATATCCGGCGCCGTCAGACGGCTTCGGGAGGGCATAGCTGCTTTTTGGCAGGTCAATTACTGGTTCGAGATTTATGTAAACGTTGGAATTTTGAGGGGTGCCTTGATTATTCAGCGTACGCACGCCAACTGAGACTTCGTTTGCTGGGATTTCGGCAGCAATGTCATTGTGGGCCGGAAAGGCATAATTCTTGGCTTCCCTGGTTATTTGATTGGGGAGTTCAATAACATGGTCGGGGGTTTGGGAGCCGGCGTAGTAGATTACGGCCCGCCAATGGTATGTGAAACTGCCTGATCCCGTAAAATTGACATACCAGTGAATATTGGGAATGCTGTAGCTTTTGACGTCTGAATCAGAACTGGGGCATAGAATTGATCCGCGTTCGTTTGACGTCCAGCCCGGCTGAACCGCAGTTAGTTTGAGCGGAGACGGGGAAGTGGTTTTGGGCGAGGCGGCCGGCTGGCTTGTGGCTGCCGCGGTCGGGGAGGGGCTACGTGTGTTGTCTGGTTTCGACGCCGATTGCGGTCGTGTTGGCTTCTGATTGGAGAATAGGACAAAAAGACCGAGCACAATGAGCGTGAAGACCAAGACTGAGCTGAGTAGGTATACTCTGCTGCCACTTGTGAAGCCGGTCTTATGTCCGCCGCGGCTTAGTATTGGTTTTGGAGTTGTTTTCCGGCTCCTATCGCCAGTGAGTTTTTCCGGCATGAGCGTGTCCTGTTTTGAATAGTATAAATCATTCGAGGCGGCCTCTGGCGGCATTGTAGTGCTGAAGGTATGGCCCTGCGGCTGCGGCCAAAATGAACCCAGCGCCTACCAAGGTGATGGCCGTGGGGTGTTCGTGAAAGAGCACCACGCCAAACCCAATGCCAAACACAACCTCGAGGAGCCCAAGGATTCCGGCCACACCGGCCTCGACCAGTTTCACTCCCTGGATGACCGACCAAGAAGCTGCGATCGAGATAGCCACGAAGCAAAACAGGTAGAGCCAGTGCTTATCGGATAGTGGTGGGACGGGCGCTTCATGTGTTAACCACATGAGCGGCAGGTTGGTGACGAGGCCGCCGGTCCACGCGATGAGGGTGGTCTGAAGGGCGCCATAGGGCAGGTTCTTGGAAGCGGTGATGTTGAGGCCGGTAGCGAGCCCGCTTACGACGGCCGCGCCCAAGGCTAGTAGGCCGGCAGCGTGCAGGTTGGGCGTAAATACTAAATACAACCCCGCCAGGCCAAGCACACAGGACACGAGCTTCGCGCCCGTAAACCGTTCTTTGTTAAAGAGGCGGCCGAATACGAACATGCTGAGGATGAGGCAGGCGTAATTAAGGACGTTTGTGAGACCGACGCCGGCATGCTGGAACGCGTAGTAAAATGGTGCGCCTATCAGGAGCGAGGATAGGGCCGAGTAAAACAGCCATTTTGCGTCCCGGCGCCACTGGACGGGTTTGAGAGCCCCGCGGTTGGCGGCGATTGCCCACAGTATAAGTACGACCAGGCCGGACCTCACTACCGCTTGGGTGAAGTTGCCGAAGCCCGAGCCCATCAGAACCGACCACACGCCGTAACTGCCATAAAATACCGACGACAGCACCACGAGGCTCGCGCCGAGCGGTGCGGACGGCCGGTTGTGGTGACGTGTCATGCCCTAGAGTACTTTGACTTGATCCAGGGGGAGTAACCGCAGTACGGCGTTGCCAATTATGTAGCTGGAGGGCAGTTCACCCCATTCGCGTGAGTCGTAGGAGCCGTTGGGGGTGCGGTTGTCACCCATCACGAACACATTGCCTTGCTGCACGACTTCATCGGTGTCGATGAGCGTGGATGTGTCTTTGGCTTCGTAGCCGAGGTCTGGGTTAAAGCCGTTGGGATGGCTTGCATTGAAGATTGTGACGCTGCCGTTTTTGATGACAACTCGGTCACCGGGCAAGCCGACCACGCGCTTTACGAATACGCGCGAGGTGTCCTTGGGGAAGCGGAAGACGATAACTTGGCCGCGCGGCGGGATGTATTTTTTGTCCTGACCAAACAGGCGCTCCACCAGGGCCTGCGTGTAGCCGAGCTTGGAGATAATGAGGTAGTCGGTGTCGTGCAGGGTCGGGACCATGCTGGTGCCCACTACGTGATAGGCCTGGAACACAAAGTTATGAAGAATAAGTACGACGGCGATTGGGAACACGATCCAAGAGAAAATAGCGGCAAAAACGGCCGAAAATCCGTGCGCGATGGAATTGATTGCTGTGCCGGTGGGGCTGGGCTCGCCGGCCGGTGGCGTCTCAAGCGGATTGCTTGCAACAGGAGTGGCCGGCTTGGACGAAGTGGCCGCGGCCGAGGAATTGGCATGGCCAAGAGGCGAGTTTGGCAGGCCGCCGGGCGCAGATGCGGGGGTGCCGGGCCCGGATCCGGGCGTAGGGGTCTGGTTTGGATTATCCATCGCCTATGAGTATAACTGCGCGCCGCAACCGGGCACAACCCCAAAAGCCTGAGAACGTACGGCCCCTGTGCGGGGTTGTGCCCATTTGCCGATTCTCGTTATACTGGCTAGCGATGACGACGTTACACCCGGACGGACGCCGGTCTCTGGATGGACCAACCCGGCGTTCCGCTCTTAACAAAGATTCCGAATCGGTTGCGGTGCGGCCCGCTCCAGTAAATCCATTGGAGCGTCCGGAACCCGAGCTTGAACACACCGAAGAGGCTGCGGCCACCGAGCCGATTTTTGTATACCACAAGGCCAAACCTAGCAAGGTCAAAATGTTTAAGGCCGCTCGTTGGGCCGCCCTGGGGGTGCTGGTGCTGGTCCTAGGCACTGGTGGCTGGCTGGGCTTCAAAGGACTGCTTGCGGCGCGCAACATTATTGCAAAATCCCATGGCATTGCCCCGGCACTCGCCGGTACGCTCAATCTGACGCAGCTCAAAGGCGAAGGCGATGGCCGCGTCAATATTTTGGTGCTCGGTATCGGCGGCCAGGGGCACGAGGCGCCGAACCTATCCGACACCATCATGGTCATCAGCGTTGACCCCAAGACCAAAGATGCGGCCATGCTATCGATTCCGCGCGACTTGTATGTGAAGATCCCGGCTACGTCCCATACTGGCACTCAGTACGGCA
>DATAMV010000022.1:0-2834 GCA_036266515.1 Candidatus Saccharimonadia bacterium | reverse complement strand
TCTTGACTGCGGTCTTGTAGACCTTGAGATCAGCAATTTCGGTCTTCAGGTCGGCCTGGAAGGCGTGTACTCCGCCCTTGGGGTCATTCGACGAGCAGTCAAATGTGTCATTGGTTTTCAGGTCGGCAATATCGGTTTCGGCCTTGGTTTTGGCGTCGTTGACCGCGGCCACGAGTACGGCGTAATTTGCCACTGTTTTGCCCTTGGTGGTATAGAAGGTTTCGGTGCGGGTAGCGATGTCATTAAACACACCGATCTGTTTGGTTCCGCGATCGACAATACGCGAAATGATGTTTTGGACTGCCGCTTGGCGGTTTTGGCAGGCTTTGAGCTGGGCCGCGGCCAGATGCGCGTTGCCGGTGTCGGCGGCATGAGCATGGCTCGTCTTCGGTGTCGGCGAAGCTTGGCCGGCGTCTTGGGCGTGCGCATTGGCATGCGAGCTCACAGCATAGACCGTGGCGCCGCTGAGTGCCACAACTGCCGCACCTGTAGCAAGCGTTAGTTTATAAGAAAGCTTATGCATAGGTCTTTAACCTAATTACTTGCATTAAGCTTATGCCTGGCTGCGTGCAGAATGCAAGTGCAGGATCAAGACATTGCGCCTGGCCCCGCACCTGCGGATTTGTCTTTGGGTGTGCGGATAACGAAAATTCCTATAAGTAGAGCGATGGTCATGAGAGCAGCTGCGGTTAGGAAGGCCCGCTGGTAACCAATTACCGCGGCCGCCTTCGCAGAATGGCCGGCCGCGACTGAAGCCTTCGCGACAGCGCTAGCAACAACTGCCAGGATGGCAAGCCCCAGGGCCGAGCCGATTTGTTGTGAGGTATTGATGAGGCCGGATGCGAGGCCCGACTCATCGAGTGGGACACCGGCGGTAGCCGCCACCGTGATCGCCACAAACGAGATTCCAAAACCGACGGCTAGAACCAGGAAGATGGGTAGAAGCTGGCCAAAATATGATGTGCCGGTGCCAATAAAGCTCATGAGGAAGGTGGCGAAGGTAACGAGCGACACCCCGGCCACGAGCAGCGGCTTGAAGCCAAAGCGCATCAAGAGTTTGGGTGCGTTATACGAAATGACCCCAATGAGCACCGGGATGGGCAAAAAGGCCAGGCCGGTGAGTGAGGGCGAGTAGTTTAGAACATTTTGGATAAAGAGCGACACGAAAAAGAACATGCCCAAAGCACCGGCTACCACCGGCAGCATCACGAGATTGCCGCCGGTGACATTTCTGAGCCGGAAAATCGAGAGTGGGACGAGCGGGTGCTTGACGCGAGTTTCGTTTAAGACAAACAATCCGAGGAGCAGAGCGCTGGCAGCCAGGCAGGTGAGCGTTACGGGGTTGGTCCAGCCGACTTGTGGCGTCAGAGACAATGCGTACACGAGCGTCATGAGGCCGCCCGTGACGAGTATGGCGCCGGGGATGTCGAGATTTTTGTCGGACTCTTCCTGAATATGAGCGGGAACGTGCTGCAGTACGTAATAAATCGTAACGATGCCGATGGGAACATTTACAAAAAAGCACCAGCGCCAGCCGAGGTATTGGGTAAGCACGCCGCCCAGGAACACGCCGGCCGCGGCGCCGCCCGAAGACACCAGACTCCAGATAGAGAGCGCGTGGTTGCGCGGCGGGCCTTCTTCGAAGGTAGCGAGCAGAATTGATAGCGCCGAGGGCGCCATAAATGCGCCGGCCACGCCCTGCAAAGCCCGGGCCGCAATGAGCATAGTGGCGTTTATGGCCAGGCCGGCCAGGAGCGAGCAGATGATGAAGCCGGCAATGCCGATCACGAGCACCCGGCGCCGGCCGTAGAGGTCAGCCGTGCGTCCACCCAGCATGAGGAAGCCGCCGAAGGTGAGCACGTACCCCGTGATTACCCATTGGAGGGAGGCGTCGCCAAAGTGCATGGCCGCTTTGATGGCGGGTAGCGCAACGTTGATGATCGCGCTATCGAGCACTACAAGAAACATGGCGAGGGCTAGTAGCCAGAGGACCTTGTTGCGGTCGGTAGCGTGACGGGGGTTTTTTGCGGCACTCATTCGACTACTTTACCAAACGAAGTGGGCAATGACGATTGGGATTTTTGATAATAGTGCTGGCGTATACTAAAATCATGAACCTCCATACTCCAAACACGCCCGAAGTCGACGCATTTATGGCCGAATTGAGCCACCCGCTCAAGGCGGAGGTGCAAGCGCTGCGCGAGATAATGAAGGGCATTAGCCCAGGTATTACCGAGCAGATCAAATGGGCCGCACCCAGTTTTAGTTACAAAGACGACTATGTAATGACGATGAACTTGCGCAACCCCAAGGACCTAATGCTGGTGTGGCACCACCCGCGGACCCGCGAGGTGAAGAGCGACATCCTGGTGGATCCTAAACCCGACGGCCGGGCGTTTAGCCACTTTGCCAACATGAGCGAGCTCGAGGCCAGCCGTGGCGAAATCGAGCGCGTCGTAAAGGAGCTTATCGCCTCATGAAAATGACGCCGCCGGACCCAGCTACCAAGGATTGGTTTCGCGATTTGTGCGAGTCATACCCGCAGCTGGTGGTGCGGCCGATGTTTGGACATTTGGCAGCGTTTGGCGCGGACAATGGCCAGATGACGGCCGGCGTGTATGGCACGGAGGTGAACCTGCGGCTAAGTGAGGCCGACCGCGCGGAGCTTATGGCCACCTACGACGCCAAGCTGTTTGAACCCCTACCGGGCCGGCCCATGCGCGAGTATGTGGTGGTACCGGAGGAGGTGCAGGCCGACGAGAAGTTGCTTGAGCACTGGCTGCAGCGGGCGATTGATTATACCTCGGGGCTGCCACCGAAAAAGCGCTAGAATA
>DATAMV010000021.1:0-2092 GCA_036266515.1 Candidatus Saccharimonadia bacterium | reverse complement strand
GAGAAAGCGATAGCCATAGCCCCGCCGTGTCGCAATGAGCTGTTGCGCCTGTCCACTGTCTCCAATGGCCTGGCGCGTCTGTTTGATGCAGCTCTCCAGTGTCTGTTACCGGTTGCGTGAAAATGTATGAAAACCGTTGGTTTGAAAATGGGGGCTCCAACACGGCGGATCAAGCATCGCCGGCATCGCCAAACATCGATGCCGACGACACCCAATCTAAGATGGCTTACGGCTCGATTTGACCTCTCATGCGAAAGCTTTTGCCTTCGATGACCACGGTGTCGGCGTGGTGCAGCAGCCGATCGAGGATGGCAGCGGTCAAGGTGCTGTCATTGTTGAACATCTTGGGCCACTCCTTAAACGCCCGGTTGGAGGTGATCATGACCGAGCCCTGTTCATAGCGCAGGCTGATGACTTGGAAGAGGAGATCGGCCCCCGACTTGTCAATGGGGAGGTAGCCCAGTTCGTCGAGGATGAGCAGCGCCGGTTTGGTGTATTTTTTGAGTTCCTGTTTGAGCCGGCCCGCATTCTTGGCAGCGGCCAGGGTGTTGATGACCTCAATGGCACTGGCAAAGAGCACCGCATAGCCCTGGAGGCACGCCGTATAGCCAAGCGCGGTGGCCAAATGCGTTTTGCCTAAGCCGACGCCGCCCAGATAGATGAGGTTGGTCATGTCTTTGAGAAAGCCGAGGCCAAAGTGGTGTTGCACCTGGAGGCGGTTAATCTGGGTGGGCCAGTCCCAGCGAAACTGATCCAGGGTTTTGATGACTGGAAAGCGTGCCTGGCGAATGCGATTGTGGGGCGCGCGGTCGCGCCGTAGGTGTGCCTCGCCTTCGAGAAGTTTGGCCAAGTACTCCACATGTGACCACTGCTTGCCCGCCGCCTGTGTGGCCAGTTCGCCATAGTGCTGTGAGATAAAGGCGAGCTTCAGGTCCCTGAGATAGTGATCGACCTCGCCAGGGGGCATGGCCCTGGCCTGCTGCTCTTTGCTGTGCTCCATGGGATTAGACTCCTATGTCTCGTTGACTTCGGGATGCGCGGTAGCGTGATAAATGCTGAGGTCAGGGGGTGGCAGCCTGACCTCGAGGAGGTCCTCGCGCCGGGTTAGATGTAAGGCGCTGGCTTCAGGGATGAAGCGGGCGCGTTGTTCCAGCAAATTGGCGATGTAATCCGAGGCAAAGGCCTCGTAGACAAAGGCGTCCTCCATGGCTCTCGCGACGGCCTCGTGGCCGTAGATGTCACTCAAGGCGACGATTTTGCGCACATGATGGTGCGGGTTGAGGCGGCGCTGTTCGAGCTTCAGGTAATAGGCTTCCGCCCTGGGCGACAGCGCCAGAAACCGCATGAAGAGCTGGTGCTCACGGGCTTTTTTCCGGTGTGCAAGGAGCGGTTTCGGGTGATCGGGGTCCTCGAAATCGCCATAGCGGTCGTAACTGCGGACATGGCGGGCCATGAGTTGGTCCCCCAGGTAGAGACACAGCCGGTCGGGATAGGTTTTCAGCGTGAGGGCTTGGCCCGCGAGATGGGCTGGGACCGAGTAGCGGTTGGTATCCAGGGTAATACGAAACTGCCTGGAGGCTCTCACCTGCGACACCGTGGCGATATCGAAAGGATGCATCGGGAGCGGGTGCAGCGCGGATTTTTCCTGGTGCCACAGGTCGGTGGGTTTTTGGCGGGTTTCGCCATGCAGCCGCACATTGGCCACGGTCTCAAGCCACTGCCTGGCAGCGGGATTCAGGGCACTGAAGTCGGGGAGGTCGAGACCGGCGAGGAAATTCTTTTTCACGTAGCCCACGCCGTTTTCCACTCGGCCCTTTTCATTGCCCTTGCCCACATTGCACGGCACGATGCGAAAGGCGTTGTGCGCGGCAAAGTCCGCGTACCGAGGATTGAGCACCGGCGCGTCGCCCACGGCGCGCTGCAGCACAGCCGATTTGAGATTGTCCACCATGACTTTGTGGGGAATGGCGCCAAAGTATTCGAAGGCGTGCTGGTGGCAAGCCAGGAAGTGTTCCATGGTCTGTGAGACGGTAAATTCCACATAGAGCATGCGGCTGTAGCACAGCACCATGACAAAGAAACTCAGGCGGCG
>DATAMV010000020.1:0-4355 GCA_036266515.1 Candidatus Saccharimonadia bacterium | reverse complement strand
GCTTTTATTTTTCGCGGATAACTGGCTTGACGAGCTCAAACGTAAGCAGTAATCTATCTATAGGTACCTGCACAAAAAAAGTACTCAAAACAAAAAAGAACAAACTCAAGTCCAAAAACGGCTCTGCAAAGAGCCGTTTTTTAATATCCGTTTGAAAGCCACCCGCGCCAAGCATCACGAGCCGGTGCTATTGGGCAGCAGGTTCTGTGTCAGTAATTTCTTGGGAATCCAAACTTTTTGACAGCGCATTGTATTCGTCAACGCCGGACTGGTACTTTTCGATGCGGCTATTAATGTCATCGACGAGTTGGTTTTGTTTGGGGACCAGTGCGTTGTAGGCCGCGATTTGTCCGGACGCGCGCAAGCTGTCGAGCTGGCGGTTGATGAGACTCAGCTGTGCCTTCTCGCTCCGAATCGATGCCAGTTCGCTCTCCAGCTCCGTCCGCCGCGACTCAAACACCGCCTTGTAGGCTGCGTGCTCAGCCACCACCTGAGGCCGGTTGGCAAAGTACTTCGTGTAGTGAGCCTCCAAGAGCGGCGAAGTAGTAGCATACTCAGTGCCCAGGATCGAGTGCAGCTCATTATCCTGTTCCCCCGGCTCCGACTGCGCATACCCAGCCATCCGGTCCTTGAGGTCCTGATCAGTAATACCCGCATACACCCGCTCGAGCTCTTTGCCGATCACCTGGCGGTCACTCGGGCTCATGCCCTCCCATACGGCATGAAGCAGCTCATGCGCCGCCACCACATCCATCTCCGGCGCTAGGCTAGCATTATCGACCTGCAATACATAAATACGTCCGCGGTAATAGCAACCGAGCTCCAGCTCGTGCGGCTGGGTATCGCAGTCACGGTTGAACGTCTGCTTGTCGTCAAACACGGGGTTGGCCCGGCCAAACACCGCCTGGGCGTGGCGCGTCAGGGTCACCCGCGACTCAAATGCCGAAACCTTTGCCGACGGCTGATAAACCGAAAGCGTGTAATCATCGAGCAGCGTCTGGTAATTGAGCGCGGCAATGCCAACAAGCACAAGCACCCCCAACCAAATCGCTGTACCCGCCCTGTGAGACTTACTACTTGATTGCATGTTGATCACACTCTACGCTTTTTTACCCGGACCATCTATGCTCTCGTCTATCGAAACCCATTCCGCCCATGCTTGGCATAACCTCGACAAAGTTGTAGGATAGCACATTCATGAAAAATCACGGTCCTGAGCTTTCGAGCTATCTGAAGAAGCCTGTAAAACAGCGTTCTCTTGAGCGCTGGCGGACCGACATACGCACCGCACTGGCCGAAGAGCCCGAACTGATGGGCCGCACGCTCGTGGCGCTCATCATCTGGTGTGGCGTACTCGCGGCGCTGCACGGACCAGTTCACACCTCCACCGCTACTGCCTCGCCCAGCCCCACTGCGAGCGCCGAGGCCGCGCCGGCCCTGGCTGCCACTACCGGCAACCCGCAGACACTAAACCAAGCCGCTCTGGCCACGGCCGCGCGCGCCACCCGCCTAGCCGACGGGCCCACCGGCCAGCTCTTGCCGCCCGGCAGTATGGCCCCCGACCGCACCTACCCGAATTCCTACGCCTGGGGCCAGTGTACCTGGTATGTCGCCGGCCGTCGTCAGATTCCCAGCAACTGGGGCAATGCCACCAATTGGTACTCGCACGCTAAGTCCGCAGGCTGGAGCGTCGGCACTACTCCGGCCGTCGCCGCCATCGCCTGGGTCCAGAGCTACGGCTACATGGCCAGCGCCGATGGGCACGTAGCCTTGGTCGAACAAGTTTCGGCCGACGGCACCCAAGTGTATCTGTCGGAAATGAATTTTCGCGGCGTCGGTATCAAGAGCTATCGCTGGGCGCCGGCAGATAAATTCAAATACATCTATTGAGTAGCGCCGCGGCTTGCTAAAATACCGGCATGAAGTTTCTCCGCCGACACCCTGAAATCCTCATTCTCACCGGCCTGGCCTTTATTACCCGCCTTTGGGACGTCCTCCACCCAGCAGCAGTGGTGTTTGATGAGGTGTACTTCAAGGTCTATGCCGGCGATTACCTCACCGGTTCGTATTATTTTGATCCCCACCCGCCTCTAGGCAAACTCTTACTTGGAGCATGGGCGTGGCTCACGCATCTCGATCCCGCGAACCTCACCAACACCCAAGATCCGTCGGTAGCTCTGCGGCTGCTCCCTGCTATCGCCGGCGCGCTGATTATCCCCGTGTTTTTCGTGTTTCTACGCCAACTCGGTGCGTCCAAACGCATGGCTACACTTGGTGCAGCGCTCCTACTACTTGATAACGCCCTGATGGTAGAATCGCGCTTCGTCCTCATCGACTCAATGCTGATCTTATTTGGCCTCGGCGCCGTCACCTGTTTCCTGGCCGCCCGTCGCCGCTCCGGCCGTGTCCGGATCATGTTGCTTGTGGCCGCAGCCGTTCTGGCCGGCATGGCCGCCAGCACGAAATGGACGGGGTTGTCCGCTCTCGGCCTCATTGGCATTGTCTGGTTGAGTGACATTATCCGCCGGCGCCTCACCCTCAACTGGCACCGCATCGCCGAGGGCGTGGCACTGATAATGATTCCGTTCGCCGTCTACGCTTCTGTATTCTGGATCCACTTCAGCCTCCTGCCCAAATCTGGCCAGGGCGACGCCTTTATGTCGACGCGGTTCCAATCCACACTTGTCGGCAATCCTAATTACGACCCCAAGGTACACATGGGCTTCTGGGACAAATTCAATGATCTCAACGTGGCTATGAACCAGTCCGAGGAATCACTCAAAACCGCCACGCACCCGTACGGCTCCAAATGGTCTACTTGGCCTATCATGTATCGCGACGTCTACTACTGGCAGGGCAACACCAACGAAGACGGAACGCAGGGCAACATCTATTTGCTCGGCAACCCCGTTGTATGGTGGGGCATTCTTGTAATCCTGATTGCCGGTAGCATCGCTTCGAGCACGGCGCTGCGGCGGCTGCGGCCGTTCCGATTTGCGCTCATTACTCTGAGCGTCGGGTATCTGATGAACTACCTGCCATTCTCACGTATTACCCGGGTCATGTTCCTCTACCACTACTTCTTCGCGCTTATCTACAGCCTGGCGTTCGCGGTGATCCTGCTTGGCGCCTTTGGCGACTGGACCACGGACGGCCCCCATCCCTGGAAATTCTCAAGCCGCCTCTCGCGCAACCTCTATCTTGGCGTTTTGAGCCTTGCCGTTATCGGCTTCATTTACTTTGCGCCACTGAGCTATGGCATCCCGCTCACGCCGGTCGAGATATCGCAGCACATGTGGCTACCGAGCTGGCGCTAGCTTAAGCACCCAGCGTCCGGCGCAGCTGCCAGAGTTCGCGCACCGCCCGCAGGATCACTTTCAGATTCGCACCCGATGGTGCCCCAGTCATGCGTGGGTAGTGCCGGACTTCTACCTCTTCCCAACGACAACCGCCCGCCCGCAGCTTCAAAAGCAGCTCGGGCGAGATGACCGCTCCGCGTGCACTCAGCGTACCAAGGCCACGTACCCGGTCGGTCTTGATCAGCTTGAAGCCGCAATCCACATCGCGCACCTTCAGGCCCAGTACCAGCCGGACCAGACCACCCCACAGCCAGGCATTGAGCTTGCGGCCCAGATGATCCTGCCGCTCCCGCCGGTAACCCAAAACCGCATCGGCCCGTTGTGAGCCCTCAAAAAACCGCGCCAGGTCAGATAAGTCAAACTGGCCGTCGCCGTCGGTATATACCACCCAATCATATCGCGCAGCCGCAAAACCACTCGATAACGCTGCTCCATACCCCATGTTTCGCTCATGGTGAACTACGCGCACATGCTTATTAGCCATGGCCAGGCCATCAGCAATTTTTCCGCTGGCATCAGCGCTGCCATCGTCAATGACGATCACCTCATAGGCTTCAAGATCAAAGCCCTCCAATACCTCGAGAGCGCGGTGTACCAGATCAGGTAATACCTCTGCCTCATTAAAGACTGGAAAAAACACGCTCAGGCTTTTCCACGGACACTTCATAGATTCAAGCATACCCTATGAAAACGGCAAACCAAAGCGCTGGCACGATGCTAAACTGGTTATGTGATAAGCCTACTCTACCTCGTTTCGGCTCTAATTCTGGGATATTCGGTTACTAGGCAGCTCGGCCTCAAGCTTCTGCCATTCGAAAAGCCGGCGCTTACGGCCATCCTCGGACTTGTCCTCTGGACTTGGCTCGCTTTTGTACTCAGCCTGCTCCTGCCCTACTCCATAAGCCTGCCACTAACCGTTGTGGTAGCCGCGGGCGTTTCCGTCGTCCTGTGGCGGCGCTCCCGCCCGCCCGGCACCATGACGCTGCCTGGCGGGCG
>DATAMV010000019.1:0-2693 GCA_036266515.1 Candidatus Saccharimonadia bacterium | reverse complement strand
GCGGTTTCCCGGCCGACGCCCTTGCCCACGGCTGCTAGCAAAACCCTTGAGGTAGCCAAAAACGGTAGGTAGGTGGTGAGTTCGCGGTTTATGACGGCCGGATAGGCGCCGAAGCCGTCGAGGACGCTGAGCATGGTTTGCACCAGGCTATCCGCGGCAAAGAAGGCATTGGGCAAAGCCACGCGGCGGACCACCGAGCACGTCACATCGCCCTCGTACCACTGGTCGCCCACGATGGCGGCGAGCTGCGCATGGCTCCCACCGAGCACGGCGTAAAGGCCATGCACTCGCTCACTGGAGCGGGCGTTCATTTTGTGCGGCATGGCGCTCGAGCCCGCTTGGCCTTCCTTGAAGCCCTCGGTGGCCTGGAAATTGCCGGCCATGAGCCGGATGGTAGTGGCCAGCGACGACAGCGGCGCACAAGCCCGGATCAGCAGATCGACAGTAGCGAGGTCCAGCGAGCGCGGATACACCTGCCCCACGCTGCCGAGCACATGATTAAATCCAAGTTCGGCGGTAATGGCGTCTTCGAGCCCGGTCACGTTCTCGGGCTTGCCTAGTAAATTCAGCTGATCCTGAGCGGTGCCCATCGGCCCCTTAATGCCCCGCGCCGGGTAGGTTTCCAGAAAGGTTTCAATGGCCGAAATCCCAAGCATGAGCTCCTCGCCTGCCGTGGCGAAGCGCTTGCCGAGAGTGGTGACCTGAGCGGGCACGTTGTGACTGCGGCCGGCGATAGGCTGGTCGCGGTAGCGTTTGGCCAGCTTTTCGAGCCGGGCCAGCGCCGCTACAAAGCGGCCATGCATCAGCTCAAGCGATTCACGGATCGCCGACTGCTCGGTGTTTTCGGTGACGTCTCGTGAAGTGAGGCCCACATGTACGAGCTCGTGGCCGGCCAGAACATTAAATTCTTCAATTCGGGCCATTACGTCGTGCTTGAGGCGGCGCTCGCGCTTACGAATTGAGCCGAGATCTACCTCATCCACCACCTTCTCGTAGTCGGCCGCGGCGGCGGCCGGCGCGTCGTAACCCAGCTTGATTTGGGTTTTCAGCACCGAAACCCAAAACCGGCGCTCGCGGATTACGCGCGCTTCTTCGGTCCACAGCTCAAGCATGGGCTTCGAGACGTAGCGGTCGGCTAGGACGTTTGGGATTATGGGGCGGTTAGCGGACACTGAGCGTCTCCCCCTCGTAGGTGAGGTTCTTGGGCTTAATAATGACCCGTTTATGACCTGCGTCTTTGTGAATGCTGCCCGCCACCCAGGCATCAATGCCGGCCGCCTTGGAAATTTCAATGACCTGGGGAGCATCGGCCGGTGCGACATACACGGCGAACCCGGCGCCCATATTGAAGTTGCCGTAGGCCTCGCGGTCGTCCACCGGTCCGTGCTCCTGCATAAAGCTAAACACAGGGGGAGGAGTAGGAATATGGTCAATCTCATAGATAAAAGGTTCGACCGCGCGCATCAGTTTGCGCCAGCCATGACCCGTGATATTAACGGCATAGTGCAAGCTAATGCCGGCGTCCAGACAATCCTCGACCACGGGCACGTATATATGCGTGGGGTCGAGCAGGGCTTCGCCGTACATCCGGCCGTCTGGTAGTTTGGCGTCGTAGCCGGTGGTTTCGGCGATGGCGCGCGCGAGCGTGAGGCCGTTGGCGTGAATGCCGGATGAGGCTAGCATCACGATGGCGTCGCCGTCTTGGATACCGCCGGTGATGAGCCGCTCTTTGGGCTTAATGATGCCTACGGCCGAGCCGGCCAGCACCACTGCCTGAGGCATCACCACACCTTTGAGGCCCGGTGACTCTCCCCCGCCCCAAACGCAGCGCGCCAGGTCGCAGGCCTTGCGCCAGCCCCGGGCCAGGCTCATCGAGCGGTCCGTGTCATTGAACCAGGCGCTGTCGCCCACTCCGGCATGCATCGCAACCGAAACCGGCAGCGCGCCGAGGGTAATCAGGTCATTGACGATCATTGCGACAGTGTCTTGAGCAATGGCGTCGTAGTAATGTTTGCCCGTGAGCTCGTGCATCCGGTCGGCCACCAGGTTTTTGGTACCCAGCCCTTCCTCCACATGCGCCAGGTAATGGTCGCCGGCATCGATCAGATAGGCGCTTTCGCCCCGGCTCGCGGTTCGCTCAGTGAGCCCCAGCCGTTTAATGTTGCCGGCCGTTTGCTGCGCCTCGGACTGGGCCAAGCGTTTGAAGGCGTCCAGGGCGGTGTAATCCACGCCTTGTTCCGAATATTTCAGTGGTTTGCTCACGGCCGGTCTCCTCCTTGCATGAGTTTTCGAAGTGTTTCGGGGTAGATGACGCGCTCGGTTTCCTTAATGCGCTCCCACAAGGTTTCAAGGGTGTCACCCGTTTTGACCGGCACTTCCACCTGCGCCAAAATCGGGCCGTTGTCGAGCTCGGCCGTGGCTTCGTGGATAGTGCAGCCGGTGACTTCCACGCCGGCATCTAGCGCTTGCTGCACCGCGTTCTCGCCCTTGAAGTCTGGCAGTAGCGACGGATGAGTATTGATGATTTTGCCCCTGTAGCGGTTAAAGATGGCGGCACTGAGAATAGTCATGAAGCCGGCCATTGCTACGAGGTCAATCTTGTGGCGGTCGAGGACGGCCATAATATCTTTAGTGTAGGCTTCGCGGTTGAAATCGGCATTGAAGCTGGTGCGCTGGATGAGCTCGGTGGGCAC
>DATAMV010000018.1:0-5842 GCA_036266515.1 Candidatus Saccharimonadia bacterium | reverse complement strand
ATGACTTCGGGCCGCTTGGCCCTTTTTGTTTTATAGTAGAAATCCTAAAGTGGAATACCATGGCTCCAGCATCGGATCATACCCGTACCGTTAACCGTTACTACCTGCTGGCCAGTGTATGTATTACCGTCGCGGCCATCTTTACGCTTCCGCTAGGGAACTCCACCTGGCAGGCCCTTGCCGATGCAGGCTTCTTGGCGGCACTCGTGCTAGGGGCTATCGGCCTCAAGCACAAAACCACGCGAACTCCCGCGGGGCTAGCTACCAAGGTTACCCAGGCTAGTTCGGCCGTATACCTAATCCTGGCAATCCTTATGATGTGGGTGCTGGCCGCAGAGCACCATGTTTTGCCTAGACTCCCTAGCCTATCAGACCTAGACTTCGCCAACTATCTAGTCGGATGGCCGGTGATCGAAGTTGTTATCGGGGGCGCCATTTTAAACAGCTTTTTCAAATTGAAAGCATCATGGCTCGGGTATGTAAGCGCGGCTTTAATGATTGCCTGTAGCGTTATTTGGTGGATGGCTGCGCCTCGTCCGGTGAGCACCCCTTCACCACAAACGCAAATGGGCAAATCGGTCCCGCTCACGCAGCCGGAATTTGCCGGCCTCGATCAAGCCGTTGCCATCGAAGCCGGAGCCGAGGGTATACCAGCTGGGACCAAAACAACGCTAAGAGACGTCCATTATGATGGCAGTCGGGCAACTGGCAATGTGACATTTAGCAATGGCGCTGTCCCGAAAAACTTTACCGCAGCAAAAACATCCGGAAATTGGGTAGTCACGGAAGATTAGATGAAACCGGCGTGCCGGTTATCGCCCGTAATAATCTTTCGACAAATAAGCCCGGCCCGAGTCGCTAAATACTGCCACCACTAGGCTGTCTTCTTTTAGGTTTAGCAGATTATTGTGTATGGCATACGCCACCGCACCGCTGCTCGGGCCCAGGAGCAAGCCGTGCTCAGAAGCCATCGTGCGTAGCATTCCCAGGCCCTCGGCATCGCTTACTGCTACAAACTCATCGATCACCGCCTCGTTTAGGCACGGTGTCTGGAAATCGATCCCGATTCCTTCCATCTGGTACGGCTCGGGCCGGCCGCGGGTGGCATGAAATGACCCAGCCGCATCCACGGCTATCACCCGCACGCTGGGCTTGCGCTCCTTGAGGTAGCGCCCGACCCCACTAACCTGCCCGCCCGTCCCCGCCGCGGCCACATAGTGGGTTATGCGGCCCTTGGTCCCGCGCCAAATTTCTGGGCCCAGGCCGCGGTAGTGCGCCTCGGGGTTGGCGGTATTAAAGTACTGATTGGGCATAAACGCGCCTGGTATCGTACGGGCTAGCGCCTCCGCCTGGGCATGGTAATTGCGGGGATCATCGTGCGGCGCGGGCGGGCACACCACGAGCTCAGCTCCATAAGCTTGCAACGCTTGCTGTTTTTCGCGGCTCACTTTCTCAGAGACGGTTACGACAAACCCGGTACCCTTTAACGGCGCCGATCATAGCCAGTGCAATACCCTGGTTGCCGGAAGATGCCTCAATAATCGTGCCGCCCGGCTTCAGGCGCCCATCCCGCTCGGCCGCTTCCACCATGTATAGGGCCGTCCGGTCCTTAATGCTTCCACCCGGGTTTAGATATTCTAATTTGGCCCATAGTTGGCCGGGCCCTTCAAAGGCCAGCTGCACGAGCGGAGTGTTACCAATTGCGGCCAGGAGGCCTGTTTGTCGGAGTGTCGGAGTGTTCATGCTTGTATCCTTACTTAATGCCGGCTAATGCTTGCTCGAGGTCGCCCAGTAAATCCTGGGCGTTTTCTATGCCTACTGAAATCCGGAATAATCCGTCGCTTAGGCCGATCTTTTTGCGCTCCTCCGGGGGGATCGCCGAATGCGTCATACTGGCCGGATGGTCAATCAGCGATTCCACGCCACCGAGACTCTCGGCCAGCGGGAAATAGGCGAGCCGGCGCAGAAAATCCTGGGCATCATAGCGCGCATCCAGCTCCACTGAAATCATAGCGCCGGGTCCACGCATTTGCCGCTTCACGACCGCTCCCTGCTCGCCGCTAAAATGTCCCGGATAATAAACCTTGGCGACCTTGTCGTGTGCCGCGAGCATGGCCGCCACCTGCTGCGCCGTCGCAGTTTGCCGCTCCACCCGCAGTTCCAGCGTGCGCAGCCCGCGGAGCGTCAGCCAGGAATCAAACGGCGACATCACTGCCCCTATCGAATTCTGCAAAAATTTAAGCTTGGTATACAGCTCGGGGTTGCTGGTGGTGAGCGCCCCGCCAATCACATCTGCGTGCCCGTTCAAATATTTCGAAGTCGAATACGCCACAATGTCCGCGCCCAGTTCGGCCGGCCGCTGTAGCACCGGCGTGGCAAAGGTGTTGTCCACTACCAGCAGGGCGCCGTGCTGGTGCGCCTGCCCGGCCAGGCGGGCAATGTCGGTCACCTTGAGCAGTGGATTAGTCGGCGTCTCGAGCCACACGATACCGATGTCTCCGGCCTTCAGTGCCTGTTCTGCGCCCTCGGCATCGGTGAGGTCAGCAATCTTGTAGCCGATGCCCTGGGCGCCCGCCACGCGCACAATAAACCGGTAGGTACCGCCGTATGCATCACTCGAAAACAGCACCGACTTACCGGGCTCGAGCATCGCCACCACATTCGCCAGCGCCGCCGACCCCGAACTGTAAGCCAGGCCGAAATCATTGCCGTCGAGCTCGGCGATTACCTGCTCAAGCAGCATGCGCGTGGGGTTGGCCGTGCGCGAATAGTCGTAGTGTTCATAGTCATTATTAAACCTGAATTTATTCTTGGCCCGCCACTGCTCAAGCGGCTCAGACCCGTCGTGATGGCCGCCATTATTGCCAAACCGGAACGTTGTGGTGAGATGCAGCGGCGGAGTAATGGCACCGTCATCCGCGCTCGGAGAGTAGCCGGCGTGGAGCGCTATCGTTGATAAACCTTTGGTGTTCGAAGTTGATTGCTTCATGAAAGCCTTCCTGGCGCTTGTCCTAACAATAAAAAATGCCCCTGGCGGGGGGCTCTACCGGACTTGCGCGTTCATGAAGCAGGCACCCCGCCTAGGTACAGGATAGGGTGCAGCAGATGAAGGTGGCGCGAACGGAAATCATAAACCTAGCATACCATGAATAATTGCTGCCGTGGCCGGCGTGCTGCCCATCGTGGGCGACACGCCGGCGCTACCGGGCGTAGGTGGTCAGGAGGGGAGATCGTCCGAGACCGGGCACAGCTGAAGTACCCGGTGGACGCCCTCACTGCTAACGGAAAACTCGTAGTTGTCGTCGTCTCCCAGCAGTATCCGGGAAATCATCTCGATGGCCGTTCCGGACTGAGCCGGCATTGGCATGTCGAGAACCGCAAACAGCGGCTCGACCCCGAAAATCTCCAGGGTGGAAAACAGCAGGCCGCCCCGAGCCCGACTTCGTCGGTACGGCCGCAGCAGTTCGGTGAAGCGCAGCAGGCCGGCCTCTGCCAACGCATCGTCGCAAGGAAGACCGGCATGTTCCGCTGCTTGGCGAATGACGCCCAGGACGGCCGCGCGGGTGTCGGCGTCCAGCTCATCGCTCATTACGGAGCTCCTCTCGTGGCTCACCTTGAGCCAGGCATACATTTTATAATATAATTAAATAAGTTAGTCAATGATTGTCTCAAGTGAGATGACTAGCCAAGCACCCAGATTTGTGCTATAAAAGTTAGGTTGCGCCTCTTGCATGCAACCCCCGCGCTCGTAGCTCAGTGGATAGAGCACTTGGCTTCGGACCAAGGTGTCGGGGGTTCGAATCCCTCCGAGCGCACCATTTAACATTTCGGGCCATTAGCTCAGCTGGTTAGAGCAGCTGCCTCTTAAGCAGCGTGTCCAGGGTTCAAGTCCCTGATGGCCCTCCAGAGCACTTATGTTTTTAAAAAGAGATCGAAAGATCTCTTTTTATGTTCCCTGATATCCTATAGGCTGTACTAATATGAAGGACCCAGCAGCTAATAATACGCGCCTATTATTAATAAGTAGCTCACATGCAGGTGAGGATGGCTACATTGAGCATTGCGGATCAGCCATCAAGGATCTGTTCGATGAAAAGGGGAAGGGCCATGTCCTATTTATCCCGTATGCAAATGTGGATAGTCAGACTCAGTTCTCCCAACTCGCCATAGACACATTCGCTAAACTTGGTATCAAATGTCGGTCAATCTCCGAATTTGAAAATCCGCTAGAAGCAGTGCGGGCCGACGATGTGCAGGGTATTTTTATTGGTGGCGGCAATACATTTAATCTGCTTAAGCTCCTTTACGACCATAAGCTCATAGGGGGCATCCGTGAGCGAGTACAGCAAGGCTTGCCATATATGGGATCGAGTGCGGGCACGGTCGTGGCCTGCCCGGGGATTTATACGACCAATGATATGCCTATAGTCGAGCCGAAGAGCTTAACTGCCCTTGGTCTTGTACCGTTTCAGATCAATCCACATTTTGTACCTGGTAGCTTACTGCCCGGTCACAATGGCGAAACCAGAGAAGAACGTATTAGACAGTTCCATCGTGTAAGCCAGGTACCTGTCGTCGGTGTCACTGAGGGCAGCTGGATCGAAGTTCGCGGCACCTCATATGTGGTACAGGGTGGAGACGAAGCCATTCTTTTTCGGCCCAGTCAGGATGCGACTAAAATCAGTTCAGGACAAAGTTTCGTGATATAAAACGAATCTCAGTAGCAACAGCCAACACAACGGCCCTCCAGGAATCATTTGCAAAAATAACCGCTTACCCAAGCGGTTATTTTGTTATGAGGCCCTTAGCTGCCCCAGGGCAGCAATTGCCTCCGCTAAGGTCGGTCGGGTCGCCGGATCCTGCTGAGTCATGGCTTCGACCAATCCGACAAGATTCTGATTCGCTGCCTGCTCATAGGTCCGGGCTAGGTCTCCCATGGTCATACCAAATTCGTACACCATTTCGGCCTCCGTGATGGGCCCCCGGATCTGCTGCATTTGCGCTAAATAGTCTATCACGCTCGCGAATTCTGATGGGTCGGGGGTCCGTTCTGGTGGCCAATGAGCTTCCACGGTCGAGTACCCCACGATAGCGGTGTCGGCTGTTCGGAGCGTATCGAAATCAAAAAGCATGCCCCGGCCCGTAGCGCGGTCGATTGCAATATTGGTCGGTGTGAGGTCGGTGAGGCGCAGGCCATGGGCTACCAAAAATTGGGCGCCGCGCATGCCATCCTCGAGGTAACCCATAACCTGATCAAAATCGGGCCGATCCTCTCGCTGCACGAGGGCGTCCAGCGTATCAATGCTCAGGTGTGCCTGAACTTCGACGCCGTGATGGTCGGCAGTGGACCGCTCAATTTCCAAGATTTGATACGCCACGTTGGGATGCCGCTCGCGCAGCGCATACAGAGCCCGCACCGCCTCCAGCCGATCCGCCTTAATTCCTTCAGGCTCAGGGGGCATAGATGGATCCGCGTCGCGCGGCAGTTTCAAAACCTTGTGATTATGGGCCTCCCAGATACGATTATCGCTGGTGAGTGCTTTGGCCAGCATATGCACCGACGCGTCGCCACCGAGGCGCTGCTCTACATCTTCGAGAAACGCCTGCCGAATAGGAGAGAGATGCGGTTCGAGCATCTCGGCCATTGATTCCTCATCCACCGGGAAATGCTCAAGCTCTTCAGCAGAATACCAACCACTACCGTCTGCTGGTGGTTGTTGGTAACGGTCAATAGCCCGGCCGGCCATATCCTGAGCATTCATGAATAGTACTATCAACGAGGCTCGCTCTTCGTCATTCTGGGCCACATCCAAAACCGGCCGCATATTGTCGGCAAATTCCT
>DATAMV010000017.1:0-2513 GCA_036266515.1 Candidatus Saccharimonadia bacterium | reverse complement strand
TCAAGAGCGCGCAGGGAACGGACAGCTCATCCAAAGACAAGCCAAGCCCGTCGGCTAGCCCCAGCCCCTCAGTGAGCCCATCGGCCAGCCCAAGCCCGTCGCCAGAAGGAGGTAACGACTAATGAAAAAGCAGCAAGGCTTTGCCGCATTCGAGGTCGTATTGGTCTTGGTGATCGTGGGAGTAATCGGCTTTACGGCCTGGAATTACTGGAGCAACCACTCGTCGCAGGTCGCGACCGAATCGGCCACCGCTCAAGTGACACCGGCACCGCAAATCACTTCCACGACTGATCTGACCAGCGCGGAAAACGATCTGGATAGCGTGAACATTGACGCAAGCACGAGCGATAGTTCGCAGCTCGACTCCCAGCTGAATAATTTCTAGCTGAGCTAAAAAGCGCCGCAAGTTAGTCTTGCGTGCCCTAGCGGTCCTTCGTTTTGTAGAACGTCACGCCATAGGCAATGAATGCCAGAATAAAACTAACAGCCATCATAAAGGATTCACTATCCTTGCCACCCCTGTTGAGGAACGTGAGGCCGCCGGAGCCCGCCATTAAAATAAACAAAAGACCGAGTGAGTTACCCCAGATGTAGGCTTTGCGCTTGCTCATAATCCCGCGCACCACCAAAACGATCGCGCCCAGTGTCAGCAGGATCCAAATTGCTACGTGAATGGCCAGCGCCACGCCAGAATGTCCGGCCAGCGCCCACGGAATACTCGGCGCATACGAGCCGGTGGCGCCAGGATGGGCCTCAGGCACCTCCACGTAGAAATTCAGGTACATGCCCACAATAAACTGCACCGTCAGCATCACAAACATCGACACCAAACCGCCACGTAGTGCCTTAGTGGTTCGCTCTGATTGCATTAGTTGCTTCATGAGGGCCCTCCAAATACATCATAAGCACATTAGGCCTTTTCGCAAAAACAAAAAAAACGCCGCGGGTTAATGCGGCGTTTTTTTGTATGGACGAGGACTTAGGCGCGACGGCTGCGTAGGTACTGGGCAGCTAGGCCGCCGATGGCCGGCAGGCCAATCAGGAGGCCAAGGCCAGTGCTGGCGCCGGTGTCGGGCAGCACTGTCGGCAGTGCCACAGTGCTAGAGCCGAGCGTTGAGCCGGCCGGGGTGGGCTTAGGCGTCGGGGTAGAGCTTGAGCCCATGCCCGGCTTTACGCAATCCTTGGCGGATTTGACACCAATGATGTCGCGGCCGTCCTGGTGGTTGCGGTGAGCTTCGGCAGCATGCTCGTCTACAACGATGTAGACGTACGGATTGGTCTTAGAACCAGTCGCGTGGCAAATGCCGATTTTGTGGTCTGTGTTTGAACTGTTTGAGGTAGCGGTAGCGGGTTGCGCAACAAGTAGTCCCACAACGGCCACACCGGCAATACCGGCAATAAGAAGTGACTTCACAATTAACCCTTCAGTTAATCGCAACACTATAGCATAAAAACTATAAAAATACAATACTTAGGGGCCGTCGCAAGGGCAAAAACACTCACAATTTCGCGTCGTTTATAATACTCTTATGACCCACGACCCCCGCGTTTCCGCCGCCATCGACTCACTGCCCGAGTGGCAGGCCGCGTTCGCGCGCCGGATCCGCGAATTGATTCACCAGGCCGGGGGTGACGTCGAAGAAACCATTAAACGCACCGACCGGCCGTACTTCACCAATGCCGGGCAAAACATCGCCGCGCTGCTGGGCGCCAAAGACCATCTCAACGTTTTTATTTATGATCCTATCGCACCCGACCCGCACGGCCTCATTAACCAGGGTCACGGCAACCTCACCGCCCGGGCTATCCAGATTCGAGAAGGAGATAGTCTCAACGAAGCGGCTCTAGTGGAATTATTCAAAGCCGTCGCTACAAACAACCGTGCCGGTGGCTGGCGCAAACTCCAGCGAACTTAAACCCACCACAGGCTGGCGAAGTTGTTGGCCGCATGCACGATCATGCTCGCAGGCAGCGAGCGCGAGCGGTGGCGTACGTAGCCAAGCACCAGGCTAGTCACAAAAATTGTGAGTGGCAGTCCCGACGCCCGGTTGGCCGCCAGCACCCCTTGAAACCCCCAGCCAATGACGTGTGGCACCAGAAATAGTAGGGAAGTAAGGGCATTGGCAAGCCAAAAATTAAGTTTAGAACTCACAAGTCCCGGTAGCACATACCCGCGCATCAACCATTCCTCAAATACCGGCGTCAATACGACGGTGTAGACAAATGTGCCGGTGACGGCCACCGACGCGAAATGTTGCCCGCGCAGCGCCGCCACTGCCGCCAGCAGTGCGACCCATACCACAGCCGCGCCCGCGCCCCAGGTCAGCCCGCGCGAAAGGTCGCGCCGGCGCAGGCCAATGAATTCCAGCTGCGCCCGCACCGGGACGCGCCACACGAGCCTAGCCATCACAACCGGTACCACCACCCACACCAGCAGCTTGGCCGCGGCCCAATACGCCGTCACCTCCGCCCATCCAAGCGCCCGGGCCACCAGCCAGGCGGCTACCCATAGC
>DATAMV010000016.1:0-2379 GCA_036266515.1 Candidatus Saccharimonadia bacterium | reverse complement strand
AGAGGGCGTCGGTGGGATGGGCCACCTGGAGCATGCCGACGGGCTGGTTGTTGACATCACGCAGGGGCGTGAGAGCGGCTAGGTAGGAGCGGTTTTGCATGGTGAGGGTGCCGGAGAAGCTGTGGTTGCGTTTGAGCACGGTATCGGTGACTTCGGGCGTGGTTTCAGTGATACCGATGGCCCGGTCGGCGGTGCCGGGGATGGTGAGGGTGGTAGCAGCCCGGGTATCGCCGCCGTAAACGGTACTGTCGAGGCCGGTGGTGGTGTGAATATTATCGACGAAAGCATTGGAGATGTCGCGGCCAACCGTGAGGGTACCGATGACCCGGCCAGAGGCGTCACGCATGGGGCTGGTGGCAGTGAGCGTGACAGTGGGCGCGACTACACCGGGGGTGGAAACGACGTTGCTCGCAGTTTGGCCGATGATGGCTCGGCGCACGAGCGGATCGCTGGAGATGGAGTCGCCCCAACGAGTGGGGTCGCCGGCGCGGAGTAAGACAACGCCGGTGCTATCGGTAACGGTGAGGCTCGAGAAGGCTTCTTGTTTGTAGGTGTCGGCGAGGGCTTGGGTGAGGGCGTCGCGGTTGCGGGCGGCAACGGCGCTGATGGCTGCGCTATTTGCGGCGGCGGCTTTGGCTTGGGCAATGGTTTCGGCCTGGCGGCTAGAAATGGAGTATTGGAGCATGTTGCTGGCTGTAGTGAGGTCGGCTAGAGAGGCAGCGCGGATATTCTTCATGAGCATGAAGGTAAAGCCGGTGGTGGCAATGAAGAAGAGGACGAGGGCTTGGGTGAGCAGGATCATGAACAGCTCGCTGACGAGGCGCTTGGTGAGGTAATACCAGACCCAGCGGCCGAGGATGAGGGCGCTTATGGCTAAGGCTGCGAGTGAAAGCCACCAGAGCGGACCGTAGGGACTGGCAAATTGGCTTAGTATGGGGCTACGGCTGGCGGAGAAAACGCTACCAGCACGGAGGAGCTCGGCCAGGCTGAGGAAACCAAAGGCCCAGGCGACAGGCTTGAGGTGGCGCTCAAGGCCGGTGGTGGCGCGGCGCCAGTAGAGGACCGTGATGGCCGCGGCGCCGGCGCCCAGGAGCAGGCCGAGGGTCGGGGCTATGAGCGATGAGGCAAAGATGGCGTGGTTTTTGCGTTTGCGCTTTAGCTTTGGCGCGAGTGCGGGGCTGGGAGCGGCTGGGGCAGCCGGCGTTTGGTCGGGCTCGGGATGAGTAAGTGCCTGGAGATCGGCATCGCCTGTGGTATCTGGCCGAAGTTGGAGCGGGTCAAGGAGTTGGCCGACGATGATGGCGGCGTAACCGGCTAGGCGCAGGGCTCCGGCGATATAGCCGATGGCGCTCGCAAGGGTAGTGGCGGCTTCGGCGGTAGCGGCGTCGGCGACAAATCCAAGGGACACGAGCAAGAAGCCTAGCCATTTGAGGGCTTCCCGGCGCGAACGGTTGGCGATCCAGGCATCGAAGATGAGCCAGAATACAGCCAACGCCACCAGGGCCGCCATGAGGTAGACGGCGAAGCGGACATTGAGCCCGATAAATTGGGTGTCGAACATTTAGAGCCCTCCTAGCTGTAGTAATAAGTCGTCTTTGGTCATGACGCCGGTCATGATTTTTTTCACTTTGCCGGTTGCGTCGATGAAGATGTGTTCGGGAGCGGGGCCGACACCCAGGGCTGTGACGAGCGTACCGTCGGCGTCAACGAGGGCGGTGAGGTGGTAGCCGGCACTCCTGAGGTAGGCGGACACGAGCGGGAGGTGCTGCTCGGAGAAGATGGGAGTGATGTTGATGTCTGGGTTGGCTTGGGCAGCGGCGAGTTCGGGGATTTGGGCCTGTGCATCGGGCGACCAGGTGGAGAGGATGGTGATGAGGGTGGGCTTACCGGTGAGGCCGAGGGCGGTTTGGGTGGTGCCGTCGGTGGCTGGGAGTGAGAAATCGGGCAAGCCGGTGCCAATGAGTGGGTTCGTGGGGACCGGGGTTTCGGTTTTAGCCGGTGCGGGTAGGTCATGGGTACTCAGGACAAGGTTCGGGAGTGAGAGCGTAATGGGTCCGAGAGATAGGTGCGGAATACTGGTGAGGGTAATGGGAGCGGCGATGGATTGGGGCCGGTCGGTGGTGAAGATGTTGGACACGAAGCTGTAATGGAGCGGGGCCTTAATTTCCAGGTAGTAAGCGCCATGCGGGACGACGAGGCTGTAGGTGCCGGTGCTGCTCGCGGTTTGGGGGTTGGTTTGGTGATAGGCCCGGCCGTCCCAGATTTGCCAGGCGCCGGAAGCGGGTTCGCGGTAGTGAACGATGATCTGGGCGCCGGGGATGGGCCGGGCTGAGCCGGCTTCAGTGACGTGTCCGGAGGCAAGGACGGTGACGATTAGAA
>DATAMV010000015.1:0-4749 GCA_036266515.1 Candidatus Saccharimonadia bacterium | reverse complement strand
TGTGAGATAATGAGGCGGATTTCATCGGATGTGCTAGCCCAGGAAATGATACGATTCACCGGCTTGGATAGGTTTATACAGGACACTCAGCTATGACAAAGCAAGAATATGAGCAGTACGAATTGAACGAAGCCGATATTGATAAGGCGATTCATGCCTTATCTGTTCACTATCGAAGAGATGTATCGCCAGGAGAAGCGATCGACTTTCTCATATGGTCGAGCGCTTATATTCACTCCGAGATAGAGCATGGCCGGAAGCCGGGTAAGGTCGAGGATTTTATTAAGCTTTATCCAGGCAGTGACGATGTCTCAAAACGGCAGTAGATCCGAGGAATGCACTTTTAGCGCCAG
Source organism: Candidatus Saccharimonadia bacterium (assembly GCA_036266515.1). GTDB lineage: Bacteria > Patescibacteriota > Saccharimonadia > UBA4664 > UBA4664 > UBA5169. The sequence goes on along the minus strand of DATAMV010000015.1, from coordinate 4,396 downwards.
TGCCAATTTCTCGAGCGTCGCGAGCGATGGAACAGCCACTCCCCTCTCCAATTTTGCGTAGTAATTAATGTTGGTTCCGGCAGCCTGAGCAAGCGCAGCCTGCGTCATTCCTCGTTGGGTTCGGTGTTTTTTGAGTTGTGTGCCAATATGCTGACTGGTTTTTGTTGACATATTATGGCGTATTATAGCATGCCTTTATTAAAACGAGCCTCACGGCTCGTTTTTGGGCGATAGTTAATGGGCTTTTAGTACCTGCAGTACTCAAACTTGGGCCCACCTCACAACTACCTAGTTTGTTTGTAGCACTAGAAGTATGGGGAAGCAATGGGGCGTCATTCGTGGGTCAGGTGTAGATTGAAGCCCAGATAGGCTTCGCGCCACCGTATAGTCACGTGTTCTTGGTAGGTTTTGTAGCCCGGACACGACACAACGATGTCGTATTCTCCAACGGGGGCGTGCAGCGTGTAGCGGCCGTCGGCGCGAGTGAGATACTGCGAATTAACCTCCTGACCGGTCGCTGCCAATTTAATCGTGGCACCCCTTAGGAGTCGGCCATTAGCGGCGTCGGCCACATGGCCCCACTTGAGGCCAGGACGAGACCTGAGGAGCAGTACATTTACCACCACAATGAGGCTGAAGATAATGGCCAGCACTGAACCGAGAAACGAAGGGTGCGTGAATGCTAAAGCGAAGCTGGTGAGGGTGGCAAGTGCAAGCAGCACCCAGGCTGTGACGCCCAGCAACAGATCAATACAAATACGTTTGAGGCTGGTCGAACCCGGAACGGGCTCAAGAATAAGGTGGTCGCTGTGAGTGGTGTCAATGGGCTGGTAGCCGGGGCGGCTTAGTTTGAGGCGGGTAGCGGCCAGTTTGGTCGGTAGATGGAGGTGGCCGGCAAAGTCGGAGATGATACTGTAGCCGCCAGGTCCGGTGACGGTTGCAAGAACTAATGGTATGGGCCGGCCGGTGACAGAGTCGGTGACCCGCGCGATGACGTGGCCGGATGACGGTTGTTCAATGAACCGCCACCACCAGCGAACAAACGGCAAAAGCATGAGTAAGAGTTCAAGCCCGACCAGCCCCTGAGTGAAGGTTAGCGTGATAAGCGCCAAGCCGAGCACTAGTGCGGCCAGGGCGGGTATGCGGGCGAGGTACGTGACGAGATCGGTAGTGGCCTGGGCAATAAAGATGGCTGTTCCTAGAACTGAGCCCAGAATTGCTCGGCCAAAGGTGGCGAGTTTTTGGGTGAATGAGCCGGCGAACCCTGGGGATGTGTAGGACAAGACAAGTACGCCGGATCGGCGGCTGACGTCCCCCCTGGTGGATTCGGCATAGATGACATTGGTACCGGGCTTCACGGGTATGCGGACGGTGAAGGCGCCGGACTCGCCGATCACGAGGCGGGCGATGGGGCGTTTACCGGCATAGAGTTTGAGTATCGTTCCGGGCTCGGAGGTGCCGGTGAGGCGAGCCCAGGGTTCGGTGAGTGTGGCGCTATCGGCCGGGCCGGTGATGGTGGGGGCTTCCAGTGGCAATGGTAGGCGCGTGATTGTAACTGGATCTGATCTGGGGGTGCGGATACCCCCGCGGTTGGCGCGAACGGTCCAGATATTGGGACCAAGCACCTGGGCGGCTTCGAGCCGGACAACACCGCTGGAGTCGGCCGTGAGGGTGTAGCGCAGGTCGCTGTCGTTGTAGACTTCGATGATGCTGTCGCCGGGCGCTTGGATGGTGAGAAGGACGGACGTGGCCGAGGTGCTAATGTCGGTGGAGGGTGACACGATGACTGGTGTAGCCAGCGAGCTGAGGCCGGTAATCGGAATGCCGAGCGTGACGACAGCGGCGCGGGTGACGGCAATAACGGCAGTGAGCGGCCCCATGCCGGCCGAGTTAGTACTGGAGGCCTGGAGGTGATTGATGCCGGCTTCGAGTGGGATGGTGGTGGCGAAGGCGCCGGAATCATCGGCGACGAGGGTGGCTACCACTTGCCCATCGAGGTAGAGCGTGATGGTAGCTGAGGCTTCGGTCTGGCCGGAGACTAACAGCCGCTCGGTAGTAATGACATCGCCTGGCTGGGGCTGGAAGATGGTGGGGGCCAGAGGGGGTACCGGGTCGCGGATGATGACGATCTCGGGCGAGGTAGACTGGTGACCGCATGCATCGGTGGCGATGCCCACCAGGTGGTTTTCGCCCAGGGTGAGGCCTACGGTGACGCCAAACTGGCCGGTAGTATCGACCAATACGGTGGCTACAGAAACTCCGTTATCGGTGATGTCAACGGCGGCGTTGGGTTCGGCAGTGCCGGAGAGGTCGGCGCTGGTTTGAGTGGTGGGGCTTGTGGTGGTTGAGCTGAGCGTGGTCGGATCAATGGTGGACCGGCAAACGTTGGCCGTGACGGTGGTGGAGGCGGCACCCGCCAAGGCCGGCACAAGGACCAGGAACATAAGCGCGGCGACTCTCGCCCATTTAGCGGCGACGACGGACCACATTGCTTCGTCGCTTTCTCGTTAGGTAGGCGTAGGCCGCCAGCAGGATAACCGCGATAAAGATAATGAGGAACGCGTTGGCCGAGAGCATGAGGGTATAGCGCGTTGGCAGCTGCTCGGTTTTGTCCAGATATTTGACGGTACCGCTGACCTGGAAAAGCCCGAATGACGGGGCTTTGTCCCATGTGAGGCTAAGCTTGCGGGTGCTTTTGGGGAAGATGGTGTTGGTGCTCTCAAGGCGGGCTTTGGTGTTGCCAAAAATATCTGAGACTACGAGCGAAGTGGTGGCGTCGTAGTGCACGTTGCCGGTGTTTTGGAGACGGACGTCGGCGTGGAGGGGCGGCTGGGTATGAATGAGCGGCAGATTATAGCCAAGGACTTTGCCGGATTTAATGACGTCCCCGGTGACGGTGATGTACATGAGGACGCCCACGCGCTTGTGGGAGGTGACGCCTTGGCCGGCGGAAGTATTGCTGGCTTCAGCAAAAATCGCAGCGTAGTAACCGCCGGCAGCGATGTCGGTGGGGACTTTGATGTGATAGGCAACGGCGATTTCGTCGCGGGGGTTGGCCGAGTAGGTGGTGCGGGCGAAACTAAACCATTTGGAGGCGTCGATGAGATCCGGGCGGGCGGCAAAGGATTGGTCGTAGGATTCACCGGTCACAGAGAAGGGGCTGGCAGAGACTATAAATTGATACGGGGTCTGGCCGGTGTTGGTAATCTTGACGAAGCCGTCGTAAGTCCCGCCGGCCGACAGGCTCACACTTTCATTAGTGGGCGAGGCGGTGATGCTTTGAAGCGGGTCGGCCGCCCAAGCCGCGGGAGTAGTCAGCAGGGTCGCACACAGGCAGGCGATCCATGCGACAACTACTCCTCTCCGGTTCCTCACAACTTACGTCCCTTTGCTTGATGTTTACCTACGGATTGACGGTGGCGGTGTAGACGACGTCGTCCTTGTAGGTACCGCTAGCCTGGGTGGGGTCGACGTTAATGGCGTAGTACACGGGGGTGGTGTCGCCGGAAGCGGTGCCGGAGGTGGACTTGAGGGTGTCGGCGGTGCCGGAGCTTAAGGGGACCTTAGCAAACTTGAGCGTGCTTGAGGTAGCTTGGCTGGTGGACGGCAGGGTGAGGCCCGAGGCACAGTTTGAAGCCGTGGAGCACCAGGTAGTGGTGCCGTCATCAATGTGGTAGCCCCATTGGTTGGCGCCGCTCATGATGGCGGGACTGGAACTAGTAGCACTTGTGGAGGGAACTCCCGTGCACGACCCGCCGGGAGTAATACACATATCGTTTGAGGTGTCGGCATCGGCCAGCTTGAGAGTATAGCCGGTGGCGTTGTTGGTACTGACGCTGACGGTGTCTTTGTTGATTGACTGCTTGACGCCCGACGCCGACGACACGTTGATGTCGGTGGTGGTGGGGTTGGTGTTGCTAAAAGCGGTAATGCTGCCGGACACCACTGATTGGACGGTGGTTCCGACCGCTTCGGTCAGGCTGGATGCAAAAATAGGCGCCAACATCAGGCCGGCAGTGGCCAGGCCGAGCAGGCGACGTCGCGTTAATTTCATACGGACTCCTGTGTTTGTTTTATTCACTACCCTTAATTTAATTCAGCATAAGTATTATGTAAAGGGGTAAATGCTCATATAAGAGTAAAATCTCTCGTTTTGGAATTTAGCTGATGAATCGCTCCACTAGCTGGACGGCCTCAGCCACGAGCTGACCCTGGACTTCGGCGGGTGCTTGCAGGATCTGCCACACCACGCTGCGTAAGGAGTCGAAGCAGATAGCAGCTACGATGGTGGTATCGCGAGCTGGGTCAAGGCGCAGGATCAGGATCTGCTCAAAGGCTCTCACAAACACCCGGCGGATGGGGTGGCCGACGCGCATGAATACTGGGTGGACCTCGG
>DATAMV010000014.1:0-2637 GCA_036266515.1 Candidatus Saccharimonadia bacterium | reverse complement strand
CTGGTGACTCTGGAGCCTTTGGATCATGGCGGGCGAGGAGGCGTTGGGCTTCGGCTTCGGTGACGCGGAAGAAGCTGCCGTGCTTGCAGTTGGCGGGGAGGTGCATCTTGTCGTTGATGCTGGTCCAGTGGACCCAGTCGGTGGTTTCGACGCCTTCGTAGCGCGGGTTGGGCGGGCGGTAGTGGTCGTAGTAGACGATGAACTTATCGCCGACCTGGATGACGCTGGGGCCTTCGGACCAGGGCTCGTTGATGGGCGCGGAGAGCTGGCCCCAGGGGCCGGTGACGGTGGGGCCGGAGGTCCAGCGCTCGTTGTAGCGGAGTGGGTCGGTGGTCTGGTCTTTGAAGACCATGACGACGTCGCTCTTGTGATTGAGGGTGCGGTGGAAGAGTGTGGCGTCGATGACGGGGAAGCCGCGGTCGAAGAATTTTTCGGGGGTGGAGAAGGTTTGCCAGTCTTTGGTGTGGGCGGCCCAGAGGCGGAGGCCTTCGGCTGGAGTTGTGGCCGTTGCGTTGAAGTTGCTGGACCAGACGATGAGCCAGTCGTTGTGCTGTGCGTCCCAGTAGGTTTCAGGTGCCCAGGTGTTTTGCACGTTGGGGAAGGCGGACATGATCTCAATGCGGCGCTGCGGCGACCAGTGGAGGAGGTCGTCGGAGCCGGAGATGCCGATGGCGTTGCCGTGCCAGGCCCAGGTGAAGACCATGCGGAAGTGGGCGCCGTCCGGCGTGCGTGTGATGTAGACGTCGCGCATGAGCTCGCCGGGTTGGTCGGGCTTGAGCCAGGGTTGGCCGTCATTGAGTGGAGTGAAGGTGTAGCCATCGCGGCTTAGGGCGAGGTAGATGCCCTGGTTGGCGGGCTCCTGGAAGTAGGCGAAGATGATGGGGTCGGAGGGTTTAGGGGTTTCCACCCCAGCGGGCAAGCCCGCTGGGGACCCCGGGGTTTCCACCCCAGCGGGCAAACCCGCCGGGGACCCCGGGGTTTGGGCGCGGGTGAGGGGAGTGAGGGCGAGAGCGGCGAGGGCAGTGAGGGTTTTTAGGATTCGTCTTGAGCGGTTCATTTCCTGCGGATTCCCTCAGCGGCTAAAGCCGCGCTTCAATCAAGTCTCTTACGGACGGGCTGAAGCCCGTCCCCTTCAAGGCTTTCATCTTGTGCTCAACCAGATTTACCGGGTGGGTGATCCTCTTTATCGTTTGCTACCGCAAACGACACCCCACCCTTTCACGATGAAGCCGTGAAAGGGTAGGCCACCCGGGTCTCGGCTAGTTCAATCAACAATCCCTCAGCGGCTAAAGCCGCGCTTCATTCGAGTCTCTTACGGACGGGCTAAAGCCCGTCCCCTTCAAAGATTGCGATCTCGTTATTCATGAGTTCTCGGGCCAGTTGAGCATTCTTATCGTTTGCTACCGCAAACGACACCCCACGCTACACCCCAGCGAGCAAGCTCGCCGGGGACCCCGTCCTTTCACGATGAAGCCGTGAAAGGGTAGGCCACCCGGGTCTCGGCTAGTTCAATCAACAATCCCTCAGCGGCTAAAGCCGCGCTTCAATCAAGTCTCTTACGGACGGGCTGAAGCCCGTCCCCTTCAAAGCTTTCATCTTGTGCTCAACCAGGTTTATCGGCTGGGTGATCCTCTTTATCGTTTGCTACCGCAAACGACACCCCACCCTTTCACGATGAAACCGTGAAAGGGTAGGCCACCCGGTGTAGAGGCTCGTTCATAGGCCTTCGGGTTCGGGGGTGTGGGTTGTGAGTTGTTTGTCGGGGGTGGTGTCGGGGACGTCGGAGTTGAGGAGGGTTTTGTTGCGCCAGTGTGACGTTGCGGTGAGGTGGCCTTCGGCGTCGTAGTTCTGCCAGGTCCAGGTGCCGTCGGAGTTGTAGGTCTTCTGCCAGATGAGTGTGCCGTCTTCGCGCTGGTAGCGCTCTTCGCCGGTTTTTTCGCCGTCGTGGAAGTTGGCGGTCCACATGGGGCGGCCCGATGGGTAGAAGAAGCGCTCCTGCCCTTCGAGGACGACGCGGCCGTCGGGGAGGGTGGCGGTGGACCAGCTGGATTTGAATTTGCCGGTGGGGTAGCGCTCGGTGTGGTGTTGGACATCCTTCGAACCCACCCGTTCCGACGATGAGGCTGTCGGCACGGATGGGGCACCCAGATCTGTGGCACCCGGATTCTCGACCCAGGCTTCGTTGAGTTCGATTTCGTAGTTGACGGTGTTCTTGGTGGTGGCGATGTGGATGATGCCGTCGGGGCCCTGGGTGGCGGTGGTGTAGCCGACGGTGAGGATGTTCGAGGGGAGGCGCTTGATGGTCCAGGTCTGGCCGTCGTCAGAGGAGAGCGCGACGTAGGCGCCGTCCTTGTGGTTGTGCTTCTGGTTGTGCGGATTGTAGTCGGCGACGAAGAAGAGTTTGCCGTCAGCGAGGCGGATGACGGAGGGGCGTTCGCCGCTGGCGAGTGGGTCGAAGGGTAGCTTTGATTTGGTCCAGGTGCGGCCGTCGTCGTGCGAGGTGGCGAGGGGCATGCGGCCGTCGATGTTGGAGTTTTTGCCGCCGAAGCCGAGGAGGTCGCCGTTGTGGGCGAAGACGATGGTGGTGTGGCGGCCGGCGGTGCGGCCTCCGGTGTCGGACCAGGTCTTCCCGTCGTC
>DATAMV010000013.1:0-5523 GCA_036266515.1 Candidatus Saccharimonadia bacterium | reverse complement strand
CGTTCTCCGGCGTTCCCTACAAGGTCTTCACCTTCCTGGCACCCCATTACCACTATGCACTCCTGCTGTTTCTAGTGGTCGCCATCGCCGTGCGCATCGCCCGGTACTACGTATTTTTCGCCATGTTTAGTCTTATTTACCCCGCCCTCCATCCTTACGTGTACCGCAATTACGTTCGCCTCTTTTTGGTAGCCGTACTGATTTTTTCGGTTCTCCTCCTACGGGTGTATTACAACTATGGATAGTGTCTAGCCTCAAGCGCGCTTTATCTGTAAAATGTCCGTAGCTAAGCGAAAGACCCATCTGTGGCCCTAACCCTCGGTATTGTCGGCCTGCCCAACGTCGGCAAATCCACCCTCTTTAATGCTCTCACCAAGAACCACGTGCTGGCGGCCAACTATCCATTTGCCACCATTGAGCCCAATGTGGGCATCGTTGCACTGCCCGACCCGCGCCTAGCAAAACTTGCCGGCCTCTATCACGCCGAAAAAGTCGTACCCGCCCCGGTCACATTCGTCGATATTGCCGGCATCGTGCGTGGCGCCTCCGAGGGTCAAGGTATGGGCAACAAATTTCTCAGCCATATTCGGGAGGCAAGTGCCATCGTCCAGGTGGTGCGGGCGTTTCACGATCCTAATGTTCAACACGTGGACGGTGCACCTGACCCCAAACGCGACATCGAGACCATTAACACCGAGCTCGTACTCGCCGATCTTGCGACAATCGACAACCGCCTCAAGCGGCTCGAAGGTGACGCCAAACGCGACCCCAAGACCCTCGGCCCGGTGCTCGATGCCACCAAAAAAGCCCGCGAAATTCTCGACCGGGGACAGTTGTTATTCGGCTCCGAAGCCGAACTTGAACTATTGAGTGATCTAAATTTGCTCTCTGCCAAGCCATTTATTTTCGTGTTCAATGTCGACGAAGACAACTTGAACAACAAAGGTATTCAGACAGAATTGACTGCACTGGTGGCGCCAGCTCGTGCCATTTTCTTGTGCGCGCAAATCGAAGCAGAGCTCATAGACCTGCCCGAAGACGAGGCACTGGAGCTACTCAATTCTCTCGGCGTCCAGGAATCGGGACTAAACCAGCTCGCCCAAGCCGGCTTCAGCACGCTCGGGCTCCAAACCTACCTGACAGCCGGCCCCAAAGAGGTTCGGGCCTGGACTATCCCGCAGGGTGCCACCGCGCCCGAAGCCGCCGGCGTCATTCACACCGATTTCCAAAAAGGGTTTATCAAAGCCGAAATCGTTAGCTACGATGACCTTATTGCTACCGGTTCCCTACCAGCAGCCCGAGCCGCCGGCAAAGCCCGCCTCGAGGGCAAAGATTACCTCATGCAAGACGGCGACGTTGTCGAATTTAGGTTTAATGTCTAGTCCGAGCAATAAGACTCTCGTAGTCGACATCGACGCCCTAGCCTAAATCACAGAAAGCTTCTGCTAATCAACGCTACCGGCGGTCCCCAGTAGGCCGGTAATTGCGTCCATTACGGTCGTATCGGTCAGCGTCGTAACGTCACCCATAGCATGGTGCTCCACCGCGTCACGCAGCAAGCGGCGCATAATCTTGCCCGAGCGTGTCTTAGGTAGCTCCGGTACCACAATAATCTGCTTGGGTTTGGCAATCGGCCCGATTTCCTTGGCCACGTGCTTGCGCAGCGCGTCTGCGAGACCAGCACCGTCTTCGGCCCCACTCCGCAGGATCACAAACGCCACCACGCGCTGGCCGGTTGTGGCGTCGCTTGCGCCCACCACAGCCGCCTCTGCCACGCTGGGGTGGCTTACCAGCGCCGACTCAATCTCAGCCGTCGATAGCAAGTGTCCCGATACGTTCATGGTGTCGTCCACGCGACCCAATAGCCAAATATCGCCGTCTTCGTCGCGTTTGGCTCCGTCACCCGGAAAGTACATGCCTTCAAACCGCGACCAGTATGTTTCTTTATAGCGCTCCGGGTTGCCCCAAATCCCACGCAACATCGACGGCCATGGCTCTGTAATCACGATGTAGCCGCTCTCGCCGTTTTTTACCGGCTTGCCATGGTCGTCCACCACATCCACACTCATGCCCGGCAGACCTTTCATGGCCGCACCCGGCTTGGCCGGCCCTTCCGGCAGCGGACTAGCCGCAAACGAACCGGTCTCGGTCTGCCACCATGTGTCCACGATCGGAGTTTGGCCGTTGCCGATGTGCTTACGATACCACTGCCAAGCTTCGGGGTTGATCGGCTCCCCCACCGAACCGAGCAGTCGCAAGCTAGAAAGGTCAAATTTGGCCGGAATTTCGTCGCCCCACTTCATAAACGTTCGAACCGCGGTCGGCGAGGTATACAGAATCGTCACTTTATACTTCTGTACGAGCTCCCACCAACGGCCCTGATGGGGCGTGTCCGGCGTGCCTTCGTACATAATCTGAGTCGCCCCGTTGGCCAAAGGCCCATACACCACATATGAGTGTCCCGTGATCCAACCCACGTCAGCCGTGCACCAGTAAACATCTGTCTCGGGCTTGAGGTCAAACACCAATTGGTGCGTAAATGCTACCTGCGTTAAATACCCACCCGTCGTATGCAAAATGCCCTTGGGTTTGGCTGTAGTTCCAGAAGTGTAGAGCACAAACAGCGGGTGCTCAGCGTCGTGCGGCTCAGCCTTGTGGTCGGCGCTGGCCTTTTCCATCACCTCGTGCCACCACACATCGCGCTCGCCGTTCCAAGCCACATCTTGTCCCGTGCGCTTCACCACCACCACGCGCTCCACCTGCCGCAGCTCGGCCACAGCCGTGTCCACCGCCGGCTTGAGGCCGCTGGGCGCGCCGCGGCGGTAACCGCCGTCAGCCGTAATCACGACCTTAGCGCCCACATCCTCAATGCGCGTCTTAAGCGCTTCCGGCGAGAATCCGCCAAACACCACCGTGTGCGGCGCGCCGATCCGCGCGCACGCCAGCATCGCCACGGCTGCCTCCGGGATCATCGGCATGTAGATCGCCACCCGGTCACCCTTGGTCACGCCGAGCTCAGTCAGCGCGTTAGCCGCCTTGCTCACTTCATCCTTGAGCTGGGCGTAGGTAATAGCCCGCGTGTCACCCGGCTCACCCTCGAAGTAGATGGCTACCCGGTCACCATTGCCGGCTTCCACATGCCGGTCCACGCAGTTGTAGGCAATATTGAGCTCACCACCCACAAACCATTTAGCGAACGGTAGCTGCCAGTCAAGCGTCTTGGTCCAGGGCTTGGCCCAACTCAGCCGCTTCGCCTGCGCTTCCCAAAATCCAATCCGGTCTTTGGCCGCTTCCGCGTAATAATCTGTCTTATTTGCCATCTATCAGCCTCCTTAAAAGTAAAAACCGTTCCACATTGCCTTCTGCGCCTGCAAGTCCAGAATCAGCCTCAGCTACAATCTCAAACCGCTCCCGGATCCACTCGCGCAAATTCTCTAACACCTCATCACGCTCTGGCCCCATTGGTATTACTCCATGGTACTTGTCAGCCAATGCCTTGCCCGCTTCAAACTGGGGCTTAGCCATGGCGATAATCTCACCCTCTGATTTTACCAGCCCGGCCGTCGCTTCCAGCACCTTCGTTAGCGAAATAAACGACACGTCCATCACGGCCATATCAGGCTGCTCCGGCAGCTGAGCGTCGCGGATATCCGTCCGCTCCATCACCACCACCCGCGGATCGTGGCGCAGCTTGAATGCCAACTGGCCCGTGCCCACGTCCACGCAATACACGCGGGCCGCGCCGTGCTGTAGCGCAAAGTCCGTGAACCCACCGGTCGAGGAACCCACGTCCAACACCACTCGACCTTCAAATTCCAAACCAAAAACCGCGGCGGCCGATGCCAGCTTCTCGCCGGCCCGGCTCGCATACCGCGGTTGGTCCTTCACATGGAGCTCCAGAGCGCTATCTAGGGTCATGCCCGGCTTCTCGAGCCGCTTGCCATCCGCCGACACTTGGCCGGCCATAATCAGCGCTTGGGCTTGCGAGCGCGTGGCTACTAGCCCCCGTTCCACCAGTAATTGGTCGAGGCGCTGCTTCGCCATACGCTCTACTTTTGGCGCTCGAGGTACGCGCCCGTGAGGGTGTTGACCTTAATCTTGTCGCCTTCGTTGATAAAGAGCGGCACCATCAGTTCCACGCCGGTTTCAAGCGTGGCGGGTTTAAGCGCCGAAGTGGCGGTATCGCCACGGACACCCGGCTCGGTCGCAGTCACTTCCAAAAACACGGCGTTGGGCATGTCCATGCCAATCACCTTGCCGTTGAAATACTGCAGCTGGACCTCTGAACCCTCAGCCACATACTTGGCCTGATCGCCCAGCGTGTCGCCGCTCACCGTCTCCTGGTCGTAGGTTTCATTGTTCATGAATACAAGATTGTCGCCCTCGCGGTACAGCATCTGCATGTTCACCCGGCTCACTTCGGCCGGCGTAATTTTGTCGGCGCTGCGGAATGATTTCTCAACCACGCCACCAGTGAGCAGGTTCTTGAGCTTCACCTGCACCACGGCACCACCGCGGCCCATGGCCTTGTGCGAATAGTCAGTGACTCGGTACGGGGCGCCGTCCAGCTCCACCATTACCCCAATTTTCAGGTCGGTGTGTCCTAAAACGTTCGCCATGGTGCGATTACCGAACCGTAAACGGCAGTAAGGCAATGTGACGGGCGCGCTTCAGAGCCACGGCGACGCGGCGCTGGTGACGCAGGCAGTTGCCGGTGCGCTTGCGGCCTTCGATTTTGCCGTAGCTAGAGAGGTAGCGCTGCAACAGCTTCACGTCCTTGTAGTCGATGTAATCGACCTTCTCGGCGCAGAAGCGGCAGACTTTCTTTGAGTAAAAATTAGCCATTAAAGTTCCTTAGTCCCTAAAACGGGATGTCATCAAGATTAATATTAGAATTTGCGTCCAGGTCCTGGATCACAACATCATCAGACTTCGAGCTGTGCGACGTGTTCGAGTGAGTTGCCCCACCGCCGGCCGCACCGGAACCGCCACCAGGGCCGTCCAGGAAGTTGATGTCACTAGCCACGATCTCGGTGCGCTGGCGCTTAATGCCGTCCTTCTCCCAACTCTGGGTCTGCAGACGGCCCACCACCATCACCTTGCGGCCTTTGGCCAAGTACTGAGCAGCTAGTTCACCGAGCTTACCCCAAGCCACAATCTCGTGGTACTCAACTGCCTCTTTGCGCTCGCCGCTCTGGTCCATCCAGGTGCGGTTAGTCGCCACGGCAAACGATGCCACTTGCTGGCCACTCGGAGTCGAGCGCAGCTCAGGATCGCGCGTTAAGTTACCCATTATGATTGCTTGGTTAAAGCTCTTTGCCACTCTACTTGTCTCCCTCTTCCTCAGCGTCTTTAGCTTCGGGTGTTACTTCCGACTTCTTTTCGGCCTTGTCGCCCTTGGCGTCGGCGCGCGGAGTGTTCTCCTCGTGCACAACCAACAGATGGCGCAAAACCTCTTCTGTAATCAGAATAGCACTATCGAGCTCCTGAACCTTCGTGGGGTCCAAAGCCAGCTCAAAGTAC
>DATAMV010000012.1:0-13636 GCA_036266515.1 Candidatus Saccharimonadia bacterium | reverse complement strand
CACCAATGATCAGGTAAATGACCGACACGGCACCAACAATGAAGATCAGGGTGTTGGCCGCAATGGTGAAAATACCACCTTTACCAAACAAGGTCTCCTTTTGGCTTCCGCCCTGCGAACAAGCCGCACCACCGGTCAGGGGATCAGTGTTGCCGCCACCGGAAGGGTCACCGCTACAGTTGTTGGGATCAGCGTAGGCTGGGGCCGCGGAGATCGCCACCGCCGCTATCGACGCCGACCCTAAGCCAAACACGAGTGTGAGGGCCTGGAGTGACATCGCTATTTTTTTACTTAATGTTGCGATACGCATTAAAATAGCACTCCTTAATATAATTCAACTTAAGCCGACCTTAGCATAAACGCTTACGCTTAGCAAATCGCTACTTTATGACCGTAGCCACAAAATTGACGATAGCGAAAGCCACAATCGCCACAATCACTCCGACGACCGCGTATAAAATCGTGTCTTTGGCAACCTTAATCTGAGAAGAATCGCCACGCGAGATCACATAACGGAACCCACCGTAAATGATCATTAGCACCGACACCGACCCCACCAAAAACGTCAGCACGTTGGCTGCGCTCTTGAGCAAGCCGGCAAAATCACCACTCCCACAGTTGCTGCCACAGGCCTGGCCGGCGCCGTTAATAATCGCTGCTCCCGCGCCCGACGGTGCGGACGAAGCCGCCGGAGAAGCCGCGATCAGGAAATGAACGACTGATGAGATGATGTGGACGAGCATTAAAAAAATCTCCCGAAACTTAGTTTCACTTTACACTCTGCGCAATGTAGGTCACAACGCCGTAAGATACCATCGCTAATACAATTCCAATGACGGCGTAGCGCACAGCGTCCTTGCCTCGCTGAATTCGACTCGCATTGCCGCCGGACATGGTGATCCAAAGCGCACCGATAATCAGGAAAATGACAGACAGCAAGCCAATGAGCGTAAGAAGAACTTGAACGATGTTGGCGAATGCCAATGAAATATCATGCGTCTTATTTGGGCACGCATTGATCTCGGCGCAGGTAACGGTAATGCCGGCAAGAAAAGTTGGTATCATAGCGCCGCCGCCACAAAGCTCATGGCACCGTATCCCACTAGGATAACGATAAGTCCAATAACGGTGTACTGGATGATGTCCTTGGCCGTCTTCGTGCGGCCAGGATCGCCGGTGGAGGTAATGTAATAGATCGATGCCACGAGCAGCATTACCACGCCGATCGCACCCGCGACCGCCATCAGAATGCGCACTATATTGACCACGAGGACGATGAGGTCGCTCACCGCCGAAATCTGAAGCGCGCCGTTGTTGCAGGTCATATGGTCGTAAAGGCTAGGAAGCCAGCCGTTCAACGTGTTACATACGGCCCCCAAGTGAAAGAGTTCAGCCGCGGACATCACGATAATATTCCTCCCGGAATCAAGAAGTTAAGGATAGCAAACATGAACATAAAGAGGACTAAGGCGATAAATGCTGACACCAAGCGAGTCTTGGCACCTGAAATACGGCTAGAATTGCCTGCTGACGTCATATATTGGATACCAGAAATTACGATCATAAGAATAATGATGACACCAATGAGGGCACTCAAGAATTTGAGGACCCACTTGAGATAAAACACGATCGCTCCACCCGAGGCGGGGTCGTTTGGCACCTCATACTGGCCGGCTGGACACGAACCCCCACCGCTGGCGCCACCAACAATCGGGATGGCAATACACACGGCCCCGCCGCTACCCTTGAGGGGATCAGTGGGGCATTTGCCCGATAGGTCTTTGACGCAAGTAGCCGCCGGAGCCGGTGCGGCCGTTGCCACAAATGGCGTCGCCATCGCAGACACCATCAGCGACAGCACCAATACAGCAGCGGCAATAAAACCAACACGCTCAAGCTTCATTAGGTGCATTGTAGCGAGCCCTCTCAGCAAAAGTCAAAGTGCTTCCACACAGGCTGGTCATTGGCAAAAAGCTAATGCTATACTGAACCCATGAAGCTTGTGAGGCGAGGCGTTTTTGCCTGGGAAAAGCCAATTATTTGGCTTCAGCTAGCGGCAATATTGATTGCCGTAATTGCTGGGTCCTTTTCCGCGACCCCAGCCAAAGCCGCTGCCGGCGACCCTAACGACCCCCAAGGACTCTGGGTTACGCATGGCACCATTCAATATAATGGCCTCAGCTACAACCTCCTCGCCGACAATAATAGCTTCGGCAACAACGACGTCTTTTCCACCAGTTCAGCCACCTGTAATGACGTCGGCTCTAAGCAAGACCGTCCCACCAGCGCCGACGGCTACCTCGTCGTCCCCCGGGATGCTCCCGGTACGACCGGTAATGATGGCTCCGCAAGACTAGAGCATGTCGACCCGGGCAACAACGGCGCCAACGGCTCCAACTGCCAAACTTTCACCGGCGGAACAAACGGACCTAAGACCATCACACTCGTAAAGGGACCAACCGGCGGACGCCACAGCTTGTTTTATCGGCTAAGTGACACGGGTGGCGACGCCGACCGCATCTTTACCTACAACGGCAGCGTAGAATTCGACCGCGACCGCGCCAACTACCACCCTTCGGGTGGCGGCTACAGCGCGAACACCGAGGTATACGTCCGCTCCGGCGAAGGAGTTTGTGGCGACCTATTGGTTAATAATGGGGGAACGTGGCTGCTGTTTCCTATGACCCCTGTAAACAGCGTCAAGCAAGCCTGGCCCAACAGTCCAAGCTTCGATAACGTTTCCGAGGATTACAACGCTATCGCCAGCGACGCGCAAAATCGCTGCCGCGTCACCTCCGAGGAAATAATCTTTACCTATCGTATTACGCGGGTAGCCGGCGTGATCGGACCAGACAGCGATGACGGCGTGGGGTACAGCCCACCCGGCAGCGGCGGATTCGACGGCCGCCTCATTGACGTAGATGGAAGCAACTTCTGCAATGAAATCGGCCTTGGCCCCAATGGACCGCCCAAATGGGTAGACGTCGACAGCAGCCGGGGACTCACCGATTCCGGTGTGACCATTCATGAAGTAGACATGTCGTGCAACCACCACGACAACGGCCGGAACGACAACTACATTGCGCGGCGCAGTTGGGAATCAAGCGCCGATTATAGCTGGACCGGACACGCTACCGTCAAACAGAAAGGCGTGCATTACTTTGACCCAGCCGAACTGCGAGTCCTGCATTCAGACAAAGATGACAACGGCTACACCGTCGTAGGTGGCGTCGCTACCTTACCCGCCGCCGTCACACCCCCAACACCCGGGACGCCACCCGCCGGGGGAACCGCCGAGCCCGTTGACTGCAACGCCGGCGCTTTCACCTGGCTCGTTTGCCCCATTATCCACGCGCTCGTTGATGTGTCCGACTGGATCCGCGACAACCTGCTGCTGCCGCTCCTCAAAGAGGATCCGCTCAGCACCAGCACCGGCATTTACCAAATTTGGCAAGCCATGCGCAACGTCGCCAGCGTGTTCTTCATATTGGTATTCTTCCTCATAATTATTGGCACCGCCGTTGGGTTCGATAATTACACGATCAAAAAAGTGCTCCCGCATCTGGTGGCAGGCGCAATACTCGTGCCGTTATCGTGGTATGTCTGTGCCATCCTCATCGATATCGCGAATGTGATCGGGCAAGGTATCGTCGCACTCGTTAGCAGTGTAATTCCTACCGTGAATATTGACTTCACGTCCAGCTACCAGCAGGTGTTCTTCGGAGCTGGCGGCGTGATGGCCGTAACGATTGCTTACTTCGCCTTCGCCGGCATCAGCCTGGCTATGCTTATGACCATTCTCTTCGGACTCTTAGCGGCCGTGGGGACGCTCCTTTTCCGGAGAATCGTGATTGTCGCACTCATCATCCTGAGCCCATTTGCACTACTAGCCTGGGTGCTACCCAACACCGAAAGCTGGTTTAAGCGCTGGTGGCGGAGCTACTTCCGAGTCGTCATGATGTTCCCATTCATCATGATGTTCATTGAGGCCGGCCGCATCTTCTCAGCCACGGCCGGCGCTGCCTTTGGCCAATCAGTAGCTCTCCTGAGCACCCATTTGCACATTGCCGCTCTTGGGCTGCCGCTGCTGGGCGTCATCGATGCCAAGGCCGTGGGCGCCGCCCTCGTACCTCTCGCCCAAGAAGGCGGGCTGGTCGTACCACTTATCCTCATTCCCAAGCTGGTGCCCAAACTCGAAGATGAATTCATGCAGCTCGGAGCCAAGGGCATTGGCGCGGCCCGCAACGCCGCCGACAAGCAATTTGGCCAAAACAGTGAGCGGGCCAAAGAGGCCGCCGAAAACCGTGTCCGCAACAGTATCCGTCGCGACCGCGAATACAACGACAAAGCCGCCTCCGCCAGTGGCCTCAACAAGATGCGCTACAACGCCATGAGCCGCTTCAATGCCCGCCGGGCCGGTGTCCCACGCGGCTTCAAATGGACGGGCGGCACAGACAATGAGACGAGGGAATTAAAGCGCGAATCAATGTACTCCAAGGCCCAGGGCGAACACGGTATTCATGAAGCCAACAAAGCCAACTCAGCGGAGAAGTTGCCAAAGGAAACACAAGGCGACCGCGAACGGGCCGAGATTCGGATGGCCCAGATTAAGAAGATCAATGAGCGGGCTCAGCGCATGGGCCTGGTAGCCGACATGGACGAAACCGGCGCCGCCGGCATTAAAGCAGGCAATGCCGCCATGTACCGCGCCGGCCTGACAAACAGCGCCCGCGCTTCCGCCAACGAACGCGGTACCGCCATTGGCCAGGCCGCTCAATATGGAGCCACCCCGCAACGCCTTAAGGCCGTGTCCGCTGCTGCTGCCATCAACGCCCAAACCAAAGTCGCCCAAGACCAAGGTGCCGTCACCGGTACGATCCGTGGTGCAGCCAACCTGGACCGCATCATGATGGAAAACGAGCATGCCGCCGGCCGCACCGGCGTTACGCTTGAAGAAGCCCGCCGCCTGCGTATGGACAACCTGGCCAAGTCTACGGACATCAAGACCGGCAAACAAATGCTTCAGACCGATG
Organism: Candidatus Saccharimonadia bacterium; assembly: GCA_036266515.1. Lineage (GTDB taxonomy): Bacteria > Patescibacteriota > Saccharimonadia > UBA4664 > UBA4664 > UBA5169. Next base: position 8,603 of record DATAMV010000012.1, on the reverse strand, counting down.
TAGACGTTAATGCCACCAACACCGCCGAAGCCGACCTCAACCAGGCCGCTCGCGCCGCTCATGGTGGCATCTCCATGCAAGCGGCCCAGCGTCTGCGTATGCGCGAAAGCCTAGCCGCCGGCACCGCCAAGGGCCGCGACCAAACTATCCTGGGCGAAGCCGAAGAGCGCACCTACAATGAAGTTCGCCGCCAAAGCGGTGGGGAAGAGCGGGCGAGCGATTTGCTTGAGGCCGGACGCTTGCTCTCACGGCAGGGTATTGTGGACGAACGCCAAAAGCGCTATGGCGCGCTGCAGGCCAACGCCGCCAACCCCGTCGCCACCAATGACATGATCAACGCCTCGCGCTATACCAACACCAAGTCGTTCGCCACCGCCCAGGGCGCGGTAGCCGGCACATTGGCCGCCGCCCAAGCCGAAGCCGCCCGCGACAGCCAGCTTGCCGGCACTGCCATCACCGCCGGCACCAATGCCGCCGCGCAAGCCGCCGCTCGCCGCTCGTTTGAAGCCGGCCGCATCCAAAACGAAGAGCACCTCGCCGAGGCCTTCGGTAAGGAACAAGGTATGGCGAGCGCTCACGCGGCCGTTCCCGTATCTGCCCTGGACACCGCCATGAACTCCGAAGGCACCGCTCTGCGCACCGGTGCCCAGCATTCGGGCACTATCCTCGCCGAAAACGCCGCGGCCGGCAATGTCCGCGAAGACATCCGCGGTGAGCTCGCGCGAACCCAGCCCGGCTTTAGGCGGCTATCCGCTGCAGACCAGGAGCGCGCCATTGACACACGCATGGCCACCAACGCTGGTACTGCCGCCGGACTCGAAGGCGGCCGCAAACTCGCCGCCGCTTTGGGCCAAGACCAGGGCGCCACCAACGACTTTAATGACAAAGTCGCCGACGAAATGGCCCTCACGGGCGCTTCCCGCGGACAAGCAATCGCCAACGTAAACCAGCGCCGCCTCACCGCCAGCCGCGTGTCCGGCCGCACCCGCGGCGAGCGCGATGCCGCCACGGCCGATGCCACCGATGCCGGCGCGCTCCGCAGCGTCGAAACCGAGATCGAGAACGAAATCAGCGCCAACGCCGCCCGGGGCGTGCGAATTTCCCGCGCCACCGCCACGGCCAATGTCCGCCGGCGCGAGCTGGGCGCCATTGGCGCGCAGGCCGAAGAAAAGTCTGCCAAGAGCGTTACGGCCGAGGCTCAAACCGCGATCGGCGCCCAGGAAGACTTCCAGGGTCAGGTGCGCGAAAATCTTAACGACCGGGCAGCCCAAAACCTGCGACGCCGCGGCAATGCTAATCCCACCGCGGCACAGATAGCCGCAGAAGTCGGCACCTTCACCGCCGCCGACCGAGCCGATGCCGAAACTCGCGTCCGCGGCAGCCGCCTCACCGACGCCAGCAATGCAGCGCGCACCGAAGGCCGCCGGGGCTCCGCCGCCCAACGCGGCAAAGAAGCCGGCGTTACCCGCAGCATGGAAGGCGACATTGACAGCGAATACCAGCGACTACAGGCTTCCGGCCGGCTGGCAGACATCCGCAGTGCCAATCCGAGCCTCACGCTAGCACAGGCCCGCAACCAGATGCGCGAGGAAGCGAACCAGGCCGTCAACGACCGCGAAACCAGTGCGCTGGCCGACCAAGCCCGCGAAGAATCCGCCATTAGTACCCGCACCCAAGCCACCAAGGCCGTCCGCTCACAGCTCACCCGCGACGCCCTCCTGCGGCCGCAAATCGAAGCCGAAGCCGCCCGTCTGCGCACCGCCGGCGTAAATGCCGCCGAAGCCCAACGGCGCGCCGAGCGAACCGTCGAAGAAACCGACCTCCGCTACGCCGGGGAAGAGGCCGCAATCGATGCCCAGCGCCAAGAAACCACCGCCTATGGCAAGCGCCGTGCCGCAGTTGAGACAAATAAGGCAGCCGAGCGCAAAGCGCCGGTTGAAGCCGTCCGCATCCGCGAATACAACCGTGCCTACAATGACGCCATCGCCCGGGGTCTAAAAGAAGAAGAGGCTCAAGAAGAAGCCTCAATCGAATCAAACCGTATCGCCGCGGTCGAAGAAGAGCGGCTAAAGGCCGGCGTCGTCAGCCGGGAAGAGCAGCGCGAAGCGCTCGTTAACATTCAGGCCGAATCCGCCCAAGAGTCAACCATGCGCCAAGAAGCCAATACCCTTGGTACCACGCTCGGCCTCAACCAGGCAGCTAATGCCTACAATGCGCTCAATGCCGAACAGCGCATCACCGCCCAAACCGAAAATGTCATTGAAAACCTAGCCCAAGAATCAGCCCGTACCCGTGCCGATTACGACCTCACGCGGCCTGGCGAGTCGCTCAACCGCAGCTATGCCGCCGCCGAAGCCGACGCCACCAAAGTCGAGCGCTCCAAGATACTTCGTACTCGCGCCGATGAGGCCAAGAAGAAAAGCTTCTCATACCAGGTCCCGATCTACGCCAAAAAACCTGACGGCACAGAAGACCAAACAAAGGTGATCGGCTACCAAGACCGCACTGACACCATCGGCAAGATGGACATCAACCTCAACACCATTGCCGCCATGGAAGGCCGGGTCCGCGAACTATTAGGCGACGGCCACGTAGCACCCGAGCACGAAGACGAAGTGATTGCCCTCTTCGAGAGAATGTCCATTACCAACCAGGGTCGCCGCGCCGGAGAACGGCTTCACGAAGAGCTCTTCGGCGGAACCGACGGCGAAAACATCGACCCGACCCGCCTCGGCGGCCGCGCCCGTGAAATTTGGGAGCAAATCCAAGACGGCGTGGGCATCAAGACGGCTCCGTACTACACCATTCCGCCGGCCGCCCTCTTCGATGGTATTTCTCCCGAGGCCTTCTCCGACCTTGGCTACGTCGGTATGGAGCTTTACTTCGACCACGTTCGCGACAGCAAGAGCGACGGATTGTACGAAGAAGCTGTCCGCAACATCCACGAGGCCCTCAGCAACAGCCAAACCGCCAAGAACATCAACTCCGATGACTACCAGCGCCTGCAACAGTTCCTCCAAGATCCGAAAGCCCGCAAGATCATGGAAGGCCGCACCAATGGCAAGAACATGGTGAAGAAGATCGACGACGAAGGCGTGAAGGCCGGCGCCCTCAAGAAATTCAACCTGGAAGAGGCCGAGCGATACAACGCCGCCGTCAAGACCCACAATGCCGGCCTCCCTCCCGGCGCACCGCCCATTCCAACCGTCAGAATCGGCGACTACAAGAATGTCATGCGCCCCGACGGCAGCTGGAAGGGACGCGACGCAGTCTATGGCATACCGGTCCCCAATATCGACAACCTCGATGGCTACGATGGGCGACCGCACCGCGACCCCTCAGTCGTCTGGACAAGCCCCTAGCCCCACATCTCAAATTAGCGTAAGCTTAATGCAAGTAGTGGTGAGGCATTTGAGGCTCGCTCGCTTGGACGAATTCGCCAGGCAGTGAGGCGAAATAACGATGGGGCAGTACAAAGTACCGCAAAACGTGGAAGCCGAAGACAAGATCCTCGGCCCGCTCACATTCAAGGAGTTCATCTACTTCCTGATCGGCTTCGGATGGGCAGTCTTGAGCTTTGCGCTGTTCCATGTATTTTTGCCGCTCATGATTCTAGTCGGTGGCCCGCCAACCATGCTCTTCTTGCTCCTAGCCTTCTACAACCGCGACGGCCAAAGCTTCGAGCAACTTCTACTTGCCATGGTGCAGTTCTTCGCCGCTTCCCGCCGGCGTGCCTGGGTTAAAGATGAGGTGATTGAAAGCTTCCACGTTGAGCCCACCAAGCCCAAGCAAGAAATGACCCAGCGCGATCCTGCCCAGGTCCGCGGCGAGCTCGAAAAGCTAGCCAACCTCATCGACTCGCGCGGCTGGAACCACCCGATCGACATGGAAGTTCAAAGCCACCTGGTAATGCCTGCCACTGCGCATGCCGACCGCATCGTGGCGCCGCCGGCCCCGCCCAAAGCGCCTGAGGCACCCGCCGACATCATGGACCTCAAGAACAGCCCCATGGCTCAAAACCTGGCGGAACTCCTCCGCGCCGCCGCCGAGGACGTGCGTACCGAAGCCTTGCAGCAGATGAGTGGCAAGGTGGTGCCGCCCACAGCCGCCGGTGCCGCACCCATTGCAGCAAGCATAAGCGGCGTGACAGCCGCACCGGCCAACGATATACTACAACTAGCCACACAGAGTGATGAGTTAACCGTTTCGCAGCTCGCCGCGCAAGCTACCCGCCGCGTACAGCTGCCTGGCGGTCAAACGATGGAGGTACCAGCCATTGGCAGCTAACGCCGGCCCCGCGCCGCAACAAACCGGCAAGAGCACCCAGAACACGCTCCTGATCGCCGAGATCAAGGACGGTGTTGTGATTATGAAAGACGGCTCACTACGAGGAGTTATCCTCGGCAGTGCCATCAACTTCGACCTTATGTCCCAGAGCGAGCAAGAGGCCGTGGAGAGCGCCTACCAGGGCTTCATCAACTCCCTGCACTTCCAGGTCCAAATCGTAATCAGGAGCCAAAAAATCGATATCTCCTCCTATCTGGAAAGGCTCGAAAGCATGCGCTCCGAGCAGCCCAACCAGCTTCTGGCCACCCTTATGGAGGACTACCTTGGCAACATCCGAGCGCTCGTCGATGAAGTCAATATTATGGACAAGCAATTCTACGTAGTGGTTCCGTATTTCCCCGAACTAAGCATAAAAAAAGCCGGTACTATTCTCGACAAATTCAAAGAAGCCTTCGCACCCACGCCCGTCATTACCGTCAGCGAGGAAGACTTTCACAAATACAAGCAGGAGCTCTCGCAGCGCATGGCGCTCGTAGCTAATGGCATGTCCCAGATGGGCATCCGTGCACTCGCGCTCGGGACCCAGGAGCTCGTTGACCTCTACTACGGCTGGTACAACCCCGACACTGCCGCCAACCAGAAGCTCATCGACACGGCCCAGCTGGCCACCCCAGCCGTAACCAAAGGCGACGGCACCGCTCCACGCGGCCCACTGCCGGGAGCACCGGTTTAATGGGACTCTTTGGCAACAAACAAGAGCCGATGACCGCCACTCAGCTCGAGCAGGCGCAAAAGGCCCAAGAGCAACACGAAGCCGAGCTGTTTTACCGGCAGGGCATCGTCACCATGCGCGACCTCATCGCGCCACCCAGCCTGGAAATTGATTCTGGCTATCTGCGCATCGGTAAGCGCTTCTGCAAAACCGTATATGTATACGGCTACCCGCGCCAAGTCTTTACCGGCTGGCTGTCTCCCATCATTAACCTCGACGAACTCATCGATATTTCGCTGTTTATCTACCCGGTTGAGTCCGGCGTGGTCCTCAACAACCTCCGCAAAAAAGTCGGCCAAATGGAAGCCTCATACACCATCAACCAAGAAAAGGGCCTCGTCCGCGACCCAGGACTCGAAGCCGCCATCCAAGACGCCGAGGAACTCCGCGACAAGCTGCAGGTAGGGGAGGAGCGCTTCTTCCGCTTTGGTCTCTACCTCACCATGTACGCCGACACCCTCGAAAACCTCACGCAGGTCTCACGCAAAATCGAGGGCATCTTTGGCCAGTCGCTCGTGTACACCAAGCCGTCCACCATGCAGATGGAGCAGGGCTTCAACTCCACCACGCCCCTTGCCACCGACCAGCTCATGATTAGCCGCAACATGAACACCGGGGCGCTCTCGACCAGCTTCCCGTTCACCTCCAGCGAACTCAGCCGCAACGAAGGCATCTTGTACGGCCTCAACCGCCACAACAACGGCCTCGTCCTCTTCGACCGCTTCAGCCTGGAAAATGCCAACATGGTCGTCTTCGCCAAATCGGGCGCCGGTAAATCCTTCGCCATCAAGCTCGAGGCGCTTCGCAGCCTCATGGTCGGTGTGGAGTGCATCATCATCGACCCAGAAGACGAATATAAGCGGCTCTGCGACGCCGTCGGCGGCACGTATCTGCGCCTCAGCCTCGCCAGCAAAACCCGCATCAATCCTTTCGACCTGCCCCGCGTATTCGACCAAGACGAGGCCGACAACGCCCTCCAGGCCAACATCATCAGCCTCCACGGCTTGCTACGTCTCATGATGGGTGGCGCCACCGTCAACAACACCACCGGCGCCACCATGAGCACGCCGCTCACACCCGCCGAGGAGGCCGACCTGGACCTCGCCATCATCAACACCTATGCGCGCGCCGGCATCACCAAAGACCCGCTCACCCACAGTGCCACGCCACCCACCATGAACGATTTGTACAATACTCTGGCCAGCATGACCGGCAACGGACCCGGCCTCGCACAGCGCCTGCGCCAATACACCACCGGCACCTTCTCGGGCATCTTCTCCGAACAATCAAACGTTGAGCTCAACAATCCGTTCCTGGTCTTCAACATCCGCGACCTCGAGGATGCCCTGCGCCCCGTCGGCATGTATATTGTGCTCAACTACATCTGGAACAAGGTCAAGTCCGACCGCCGCAAGCGCATGCTCATCGTCGACGAAGCCTGGCAGCTCATGAAGTTCGACGACTCCGCCAACTTCATGTTTAGCCTCGCCAAACGCGCCCGCAAATACTTCCTCGGCCTCACCACCATCTCCCAAGACGTGGAAGACTTTCTCTCCAGCAAAATGGGGCGCGCCGTGGTGGCCAACAGCTCCCTCCAGCTCCTCCTAAAACAAGCCCCGTCCGCTACCGATATCGTGGCCGACACCTTCAAGCTCACCCAAGAAGAAAAAAACCGCCTCAGCCAGTTCCCCGTAGGTGAAGGACTCTTCTTTGCCGGGCTTAACCACGTCATCATCCGCATTCTGGCATCAGATACGGAGACTCAGCTCATTTCTACGAATCCGGGCCAGCAGCCGGCCGAACAACAGGCCCAAGGTGAGGCTCAATAGTGGCTTTCCAAGGATACAATCGCAAGGTCGTCAGAAAAGCCATTTCTAAAGGCTTTACGCGTCCCGCCGAAATTGAAACCACCGAAAAAGATGAGATAACCCTCGAAAAAACCACCCAACACTCAGGTACCCAGACCACAGGAAACACTACCGTTAGCCAGCCCGGACCCGTCGCAGTCCAAGCCGGCATCGACCAAGCCGAACCATTCGACAGGGATCCAGCAAATGCCGGTGACTCGGCGGAGAGTGGCCTCCACGGCGCTGACGGCGACGTTACGGGCGGGCCGGACATGCCCGGTGGCGGAGGCGGAGACGATCATGAAGGCGGCCCAGAAGCCGAAGCTGAAGGCGAGGACGAAGGGGGAGAGGAAGAAGCGCCCGGCGAGGGCGAGCATCACGGCGCTGACGGTCGCGACGGCGACGGTCATGAAGCCGAAGGAGGTGCCGCCGCAGCCGGAGCTGCAGGAGCCGCCGGTGCCGCCGAAGGCGAAGGGGGAGAGGGAGCAGAAGGAGCAGACGGCGACGGCAAGCATGAGCGTGTCGGCGACGGCCTCACGAGCGGCACCAACAAACCTACGCTCGGCGACGCCGCCCACACTGCCGCCCGCCGCGCTGCCATGGGAACTGCCCTCGAGATGGGCAAAGAGATGGGCAAAGAGGCTCTGCACCACGCCGCCAAAGACGCCGCTATCCAGGCGGCGGGCAAAGCGGCGGGCAAGCAGCTCGGCAAAAAAGCCGTCAAGGAAATTGCCAAAGACGCAGCCAAAAAGGCCACCAAGAAAGCCATCAAGAAAACCGCCAAGCGCACCCTCTTTAAATGGATTTTTGGCATTGGACTCCCAACCGGCGGCATGATGGGCTTCTTCTTCCTGTTGCTGCTTTTTCAGAGCGTCCACATCCGGCACGTCTTCATGGACTATGAGTTTGCCAAGTTCAACCGCGCCTTTACCAATCGCCTAAAAGAAGCAGCCGCCCGCGCCAAAACCGTCGCCAAGGGCACCGCCGATACCACCGTCGATGCCGCCGCCGACCCCGAGACCCAGGTGGAGGAGGCCAACAAAGAAGCCATCGACGAGCTCACCAGCGACGACACCCTGCTCGACAATGCAGTAGAAGACGCCATGCAATACGAACAAACCGATAGCCCTACCGCTCCCGGAGGTGAGCTCGACACCGAATACGAGATTGCACGCGGCCTACCCGACGTGGCAAATGACATTAATCCCAGCGAAAAACCCGGAGCTACCGGCGAAAAACCAGTAACCGATGCCAGTACCGAGCTCTTAAATGAAATCGAAGGCACTGGCGGGACTCCCGCTGGAGTCACCGTTCCGGATGAGCTCAAGGATGGCGTCGAGGACGTCCAAGCCGCCGAGCAGGCCTACAAAGACGGCAAGGCCCCCAGGCCCACGGCCGACACCTTTAAAGCAATCTCGGTCAAAGACGTTACGGCCAAGATTTCCGGCGTCACCGGCGCCGCCGCCGCACCTCTCTTCATTCTGACTATGGCCTGCATCGCCCGCGACATCTATGTGTCATCGGTTAAGCTATTCGCCGAGATTAAACTATCGGCGCTTGCCAGATTTGCCGCGGCCTATTCCAAAACATCCGGCTGCCGGCAAGAAGGCAAATGTGGACTCGCCTATGAAGCCGCCGTGGACACCGCATTCAGTAGCTTAAATGATTCGTATACCAATTCGGCCGGCTACCATAGG
>DATAMV010000011.1:0-2051 GCA_036266515.1 Candidatus Saccharimonadia bacterium | reverse complement strand
CGGCGCTGGCTCGACAACGACAGGATCGAAGTGCATGCCCTGTATGGTCCGCTCATGCAACAGGCCCTCATCGGCTGGGGAGACAAGACCCTCTATGTGGCCTTAGATCCCACGTTCAAGGGGTCTGAATGCACTGACCGTTTTTTTGTGCTGAGGGTGCCTCATACCAGGATCGGTCAAGACCCAGTGCGTCACAGCATAGCAAGTGATGAGGTTGGACACCATAGACGTGCTCGACCTCTTGATCATCTATCCCTAAGTGGAGCAGAGCCACTTGGGCAAACAAGGCTAACACCACTGCCGCTGTTGGGGTTGCTGTCGCGCCTTTATTTCCCGGAATCTGCTGGTCATGCGTGCGCAGGTACAGACGGACCTGGCGCTGGATGATGCTGTAGACCAACAAGCCGACGACGGTGAGCATTGCCAAGGCCGCAATCCGTTCAGGCTTCTCGAGCCACACAGGAGCGATAGCCGCGGGGTTCTTGATCCAACGAAAACCAGGCTCTACAGTGGTATTTTGGTCCTGATAGGCTTGGAGAATGTCGGCATCGCCACCCACCTCCGCGGGCACGGTCGTGGCCAGTACCATCCATCCATTGGCCTCCTCCGAGTGGGCGAGCGCCTCCCCGTCCACCACCAGGCGATAGCCTGCCTCCAGCGGGGGCGGGGCTGTCTTGGCTGGACGCCCCCGCCGAGCACGTCGCGTACGGCGGGGGTCGGCGACGACACGATAGCGTACCGCCTGATACCGCCACGGGTGTGGGCGGCGACCGCGGCGGCCCGGCTCGTGATGCTCATACTCCGCGATGGCCGCGGCGGCATCCGCTTCACAGGCAAACCCCCGGGCGTGCACCCGCTGGACGTGGTCGGTGAGGGCCGCCGCTTCCTTCTCTTGGGCGCTGGCATATGTCTGCGTGTGCTGCTGGGCCAGTTGACTGGAATGCCCCACGAGAAAGCGCAGCTCCTCCTGCGTCACCCGCCCATCACTGTACTCGACCTCTACGGGCCGAATGACGCTTTGTCCATGCCAACGGCGACACGCTTCGTCCTTGGTACGCCCAGGCTTTTCCACTCAGAGGGGGAGAGCCGGTTGCTGCGCGCCCCAGGCTTCCAGGGCTTGGCGCACCGTACAGGTGCGTGGCACCAGGGTCACCAAGCCCAGGCCCTTTTCCCGACACAGGCCTAACGTCCGTCGACTGTATGCTTTGCTCTCTGCCACGATCCCGTGGACGCCCTGCAGACCCAGAGTGAGGCACTCCTCAATCGCCACCGGCGTCTCGCCACTGTCACTCGTCTTGCCATCCCGCAGCCCGAGGCGCAGTGGCAACCCGCCATCGCCACTCACACCCAGACTGAGGAGCACCTGTTTGAGATCGCTACGCCCGTCTTTACTATGTCCGTAGGCAGGCCGAGGCGCTCCAGGGAGCGACGGTTCATCCTCATACGCCCCATAGAGCGCAATGGTCGTGGTGTCCTGATGCAGCCAGGGCGTCGCGATCGCATAGACCTCCAAGGCTTTCAGGGCAACGGCACTAAACACCCCATTGAGATTGGCGGCACACAGCGCCTCCAGAATGTGCCCTAACCGGTCATCATTGAGTGCGGCCCGTGTCAGCCCCGGCTGCCACAACGCGACCATGCCGCGTTCTTCCAGCCGTCTCCCCACCTTATAGAGAGCATGATGCCCATCGCGAATGGCGAGCACCACAGCTTCGACTCCACGCCCACACGAGAGCCCAGGCGCCGGCTGGGGCGGGATGAGGCGGTCAATCACGGCGGCAACCTCCAGGCGCCGTAAGACTCCCAGGACCAAAGGCAAGTGTGCTACGGGATGAATCTGCGGTACTGTCGTGGCCATGATGTCCCTCCTGTGGTCGCCGCTTTCCAACAGCATCATAGCGTAATACAGCCGCCTACCCTAGCTAGCCTCTCCTCCCGAGTAAAAATCACGTGGTTTAACCTAACCCCTTGAACGTGGGTCCGAGAACCTCATGTGATAAATAGATAGCATTGAAGGTGGTGACTCTGAGCATCGATTAACGCCCTCAAGT
>DATAMV010000010.1:0-6677 GCA_036266515.1 Candidatus Saccharimonadia bacterium | reverse complement strand
CCGTTGAAGCAGCGGGCCCGGCCGGTAAACACGCCACCGTCAATGCCGCCTTCAACCCCCGCAACCTTGATGATGGCGCCGCCCTCAGGCGCGAGATTGCCAGACAGGAAGCGCAGGCCGCCGGTCTTTTTGAAAGGTTTGGCTACCGAAAACACCACTTCGTGATCTGGTTTTTTGGGCTTGAGCCGCTTGATTTGTTCGGCCAATGTCTCGCCGGTGCACGTGAGGGTGGAGCCGTCGAGATGGCCGGCGTCGAGCAGCTCCTTTACGATCACCTGGACACCGCCGGCGTCGTCGAGGTCCACCATGGAGTAGGCGCCGAACGGACGGGCGTTGAAGAGTACGGGGACGCGGCGCGACAGGTCATTAAATTCTTTCTGGGTCATCACATCTTTCCAAAAATCGAGACCGGCGGCGCGGGCGATTTCCACGCTGTGCAACGCCACGTTGGTGGAGCCGCCCATCGAAATGGCCACGGTGATGGCGTTGCGAATGGACCCAGCAGTCACAATATCGCGGGGTTTAATGCCACGCTTGGTCATGGTGATGAGACAGTCGATGAGCTCATCTGGGAAGTCTTGGATGCGGCGTTCGTCTTCGGAGGCGGGAGAGACCATATGCAATGGCTGCATACCAGATACGGCAATGAACGTTTGCATGGTGTTGTAGGTGAACATGCCGCCGCAGGAACCATTGCCGCAGCAGGCATTGAGGGCGACGCGGGTGCGCACCGCTGGATCGGGGTCCCCGGCCACCTGAAAGCCCGTCACGATGTCGAGGCGCTCGCCGGTGACGGGGTCGGTGCCGGGGCGGATCGAGCCGTCCGAGAGAATCACAGCCGGCTCGTTGTGCTCGAGCATGGCCGCGAGCGTTCCCACCGGCGGTTTGTCGCAGGCGACGACCGAGATAAGGCCCTTCACGTCGGCGCCGGACACATGGAGATCGATGGATTCGTTGGTGATTTCGCGGCCAATCAGCGAAAACCGCATGCGGTCGGTGCCATTGAGCTGGCCATCGCTCACGCCGATGGTGTAGGCTGGATGAATCAAACGCACCGGCAGGTCCTCGGAGCGGATACGAGCCGAGAGCGCCGCATGAATGGCGCGGACTTTGGCGGTTACTCCCAGATAACACTGGCTGTCGCCCAGGCTGCCGGTGACGCCCCACACGGGTTTGTGGATTTTGGTTGGGTCCTGGCGCAAGAAGCGGGCAGTGCCGACGCGCTGGGCGTCGCGGCCGGGATTGTCGCTCGTGAAGTTGACGTGGCCGGCGCCCGTTAGTTCGTGGTCGTGGATGCTACACGCGCCGCCACAATCGCAGTTTTCGCATTGGTTATTCATTATTTGGCTCCTGATTTGGTTACGATGGAAGTTTCGACACCCAAGAAGATGCGGGCAGCAGCCGAAGTGACGGGTTTGAAGTCGCAGCCGGTGGCGGCAATTTTGGCCTCGAGCGCGCCGGCGTCGGATGCCTCAAAGCCAATGAGCACGCGGCCGGTATCGCCGCCCATGCCCCGGTAGTGGAAGAGGCTAATGTTCCAGGTGGTGCCGAGGCGGCGCAGGAAGTCGTCGAGCGCGCCGGGTCGGTCGGGGAAAGCGAGGCGGTAGAGGCGCTCATCCTTGGCCTCGGGCGAGCGGCCGCCGATCATGTAGCGAATGTGTTCTTTGGCGGTGCCGTCGCCAGACAGATCGGTAAATTCGTAGCCTTGTCCCGCGAGCTTTTCGGCGAACGTGGCCTTGTCATCGGGCCCGGTGACCGTGACGCCCACAAACACGTGCGCGGAGCCGCGGGTATGAAGCCGGTAGCCGAATTGCGTGATGTTGTGCCCCTGGATGATGTTCCGGCACAACCGCTCAAGCGTGCCCGGCTTTTCGTCGAGGGTGACGGCAAATACGGCCTCTTTGCCGCTGCCGAGCAAGGTGCGCTCGGTGATGAATTGCAGTCGCTCGAATGTCATGTTGGCGCCTGAGCAGATGGCGATGGCAGTCATGGGCTCATCTGGATGCGCGGCCCGGTATTTGGTGACGCCGGCCACGCCCAGCGCCCCGGCCGGCTCGACGATGCTGCGGGTTTCTTCGAAGATGGATTTGATGCCGGCGCAGAGTTCGTCGGTGGTGACGATGAGGCAGTCGTCGACTAGCTTGCGGCAGATCTCGAAGGTGAGTTCGCCCATTTGCTTGACGGCCACGCCGTCGGCAAAGATGCCCACGTGTGGCAAAACTACGCGCTTTCCGGCCTCGAGCGAAGTCTGCAGTACATTTGAATCTTCGGGCTCGACGCTAATGATTTTCACCTCCGGCCGCAGGGCCTTCACGTACTGGGCGATGCCGGCGATGAGGCCGCCGCCGCCCACGGGCACGAAGATGTGGGTGAGCCCCGGCTCCTGTTCGAGTAACTCGCGGCCGATAGTACCTTGGCCGGCGATCACGAGCGGGTCATCGAACGGATGGACGTAGGTGCGGCCGGTCTCGGCGGCCCGGCGCTTGCCATGCTCGGCTGCGTCGGAGTAATTATCGCCGGCCAACTCGACCTTGGCGCCGTACGATTTAACCGCCTCCACCTTGATGGTGGGGGTGGTTTGCGGCATCACAATCAGCGCCGAAATCCCAAGCTTCTGGGCCGAAAGTGCCACGCCCTGGGCGTGGTTGCCGGCGCTGGTGGTGATGATGCCGGCCGCCCGCTCGGCCGCCGACAGGCGCGCGATTTTGTTGTAGGCGCCTCGCAGTTTAAACGAGTGCACTGGCTGCAGGTCTTCGCGCTTGAGCAGCACCGCGCAACCTAGCCGGTCCGAGAGCTTGCGTGCCGGCTCGAGCGGGCTGTTGATGGCCACGTCGTAGACACTTGCAAGCAGGGTTTCTTTGACGGCATCGTTCATATGGTTATTCCTAGTTAACTAGCGTTATGTTTGTGCATAGTGGCCCGGGAGACGTCGATGAGTTTCTCGAGCTGGCGCTGGATCTGGATAGGGCCGGTAGACATGCGGGCGGTAATGGTCATGGTGGACCACTGGCCGTCGGGGTGGGGCGTGACGTGCAGCGAGCTGATGTTGCAGCCGCGGCGGGCAAACACCTGGGCTACGCGCACCAAGACTCCGGGGGCGTCGCGGACTTCGAGGATGAAGGTGTAATCGGATGGGGCCATGGCTTAAGTGCTTCCTGTGGGTTTGGCGAGCTTTTCGGTGGGCGGCTCAATAATCATGCTGGTAAGAGGTGCGCCGGCGGGGATCATGGGGAAGACGTTATGGGTCTTGGCCACTTCGGCGTTAATGATGACCGGCCGGTCGGTAATGGCAAAGGCTTCGGCGAGCTTGGCGTCAACGTCGGCTTCAGAGTGGATGGTAATGCCGGCTGCGCCATAGGCCTCGGCGAGCTTGGCGAAATCCGGGTTGCCTTCGAGATCGGCGCCGGATTCGTTGTTGTCGAAGAAGAGCTCCTGCCACTGGCGGATCATCCCGAGGTAGTGGTTGTTCATAATGATGACCTTCACCGGCAGCTTGTTGAGCACGGCCGTCGCAAGCTCAAATGAAGTCATTTGGAAGCCGCCGTCGCCCACGATTGCAACCACGGTGGCGTCTGGGTGCGCGAACTGTGCCCCGAGCGCCGCCGGGAAGCCGAAGCCCATAGTGCCGGCGCCGCCCGAGCTAATGAATGATAGCGGCTTGTCCGTGCGGTAAAACTGGGCGGCCCACATCTGGTGTTGGCCGACGTCGGTGGTGATGATGGCCTCACCTTTGGTGAGCTTATACACGCTATCGAGCACTGACTGCATGGTGAGTCCATTGGTGTTGGAATAATGGAGCGGGTACTTGGTCCGATAGCCGTCGAGATGGGCGTTCCAGCTGGTGCGATCGGCCGGCTTAACACTCGGCTCAAGTGCGGTGAGGGCTTCGCGGGCGTCGGCTTGTACGGCCACGTCCACCGGGATCATTTTGCCAAGTTCGGAGGCATCGATATCGATGTGGGCAATGAAGGCGTCCGCGCAAAATTCGCTTGCACGGCCCACGATACGATCGTCGAAGCGTGAGCCAATGTTGAGCAAAAAATCGCATTCAATGAGGGCTTTGTTGGCGTAGGCAGTGCCGTGCATGCCGAGCATGCCGAGGCTCAGCGCGTGGGTTTCGGGGAAGGCGCCTTTGCCCAGCAAGGTGGTGGTGACGGGGGTGTGGGTGCGTTCGGCCAGTTCAAGCAGCTCGTTTTCCGCGCCGGCAATGCTGATGCCGTGGCCGGCCAGGATCACGGGGCGCTTGGCCTTCTCCCAAGCCGCTGCGATTTGCCGGAGCTTGGTGCGGTCGGCTTTGGGCGCCGGGCGGTAGGCGGGCAGATCGACTTTGGCATCGAGCTTGCCGGTAAACGCGCCCGAGCTGATGTCCTTGGGCACATCGAGTAGCACCGGGCCGGGCCGGCCGGTAGTGGCTAGGTGAAAGGCTTCGCGGATGATCCGTGGCAGGTCGTTTGTGGCTTTTACGAGGTAATTATGCTTCACCACCGGCATCGTGATGTTGAAGATATCAGCCTCCTGGAACGCGTCCATGCCAAGCATTGAGGTGATTTGCTGGCCGGAGATGACGATAAGCGGGACGCTGTCCATGTGGGCGGTCATGAGGCCGGTGACCACATTGCCGGCGCCGGGACCTGAGGTCACGAGCACTACGCCCGGCTTGCCCGAGGCGCGGGCGTAACCATCGGCGATGTGAGCGGCGCCTTGCTCGTGGCGCACGAGCACAAATTTAATCTTGGTCCCCGAGGTGACGAGCGCGTCAAAGATTGGCAGCACGGCGCCGCCGGAGTAGCCGAAGATGTATTCGACTCCCAGGTTTTCGAGCGTTCGGATGATGGCTGTTGCGCCGTCCATGTAGACTCCAGTTAGTGGCTAAAAGAAAAGCCCCGCATCCTGAGCGCGGGGCTTTTCGGTGTTTTGGGCAAAACAACTATGGCCGCGCGCGGTGCGAGGGCAGTACCAGACCAATAATTACCAGCGAACGGTTGACCATGTACCGAAAGTACCCTACGTGCCGGGCAGTGTCAATGATGAGCCTGAATAACTTTCGGGTCGCCCCGCCGCCCGAAACATCAGGCGGCGGGGGATCAGCCCACGTGGCTACCGTTGCTTCTGACACTCACGGCCACACCGAGCAGGCCGGAGGCCCGCTGCAGTTGCTGGAATGCCTGGCGGACTTCAGCCGCGCCCGGCCCTTCGAGCTGGGTCATGAGGACTTCGATCTGGTCGGCGGCCAGGTCAGCTAGTGCTCTTGCCACGGATAGTTGAACCATGGGACTGAGTTTGGGCGGGTCGCTTATCACGACGCCTCCTTTGGTCGCCTCGGGTTGCTACCAGAAGCATTTCTGGCACGAGGTTTTACATTTTTACGATTTTTTCAGATACAAAGCAATAAGTTATGCAACCGCCGCTTGCGGTAATGCTTCGGACATGCTTATATTATGGGTATTGTGAGTCAAATTATTTCCGCAACTCGCGTCCGCCAGCAAGCCAGTTTCTGGTTTTACTTTTATGGTCCAACGCAAGCCCGAGCGGGAGTAAGCTCATAACCCTATAAATCAGCCACAAGAGTCCACGAGAACCTCCCGCCCGGGAGGTTCTTTTTTAATCATTAAGCAAGGACAAGCATGAAGGTACTAGGAATAGGTGAATCAGTCATCGACGAAATCTCGGTCATAGCCGGGCAGGGGGATGTTGTGGCCACGAGTCGCGATGCCGGCGGTCCAGTGCTCGTCGCGCTTTTGACGCTGGCGAAGCTAGGTGCTGACTGCACGTTCATTACCACACTGGGCAATGACG
Organism: Candidatus Saccharimonadia bacterium; assembly: GCA_036266515.1. GTDB lineage: Bacteria > Patescibacteriota > Saccharimonadia > UBA4664 > UBA4664 > UBA5169. The sequence goes on along the minus strand of DATAMV010000010.1, from coordinate 881 downwards.
AGGGCGGCGAATACATCCGGGGCCTGCTTTCGGCACAGGCCGTGAATCTGGAAGCGCGCGGCCATGACGCGAGCAAGGTGAATCTGATTATTGTGGACGAGCCGACGGGTGCGCGCGAAAAGCTGCACTCAAGCGTAGAATACGATCCCATTGCCGACCTTGAGCCGGCATTTTTGCAGGAATTTGACGCAATTATTATGGACCGGCACGAGCGCCAGGCGTTTTATGAGGTGAAGCAGCATATGAGCGCCCGGACGGTGCTGGTGATTGACCCTTCGACAGAGCTCTCGGCCTTCACGCTTGATATGATGAATCAGGCTAATTGTCCGATCGTGCCGCTGGAGACACTCGCGCAGATCGAGGGTCCGGGTACGGTACAGGAGGCAGTCGAGGCGCTGCACCGGCTGTGTGGCAAGCCAGTAGTGGTGACGCTGGGCGAATTTGGCAGTCTGGTGTACGACGGCGCCGAGGCGGTGGTGGTGCCGGGGGTGCAGGTGCGAGTGGTGAATGCGCTCGGCGCGGGCGACGTGTATCGCGCGGCTTTTGCCTACGGGCAGCTGCAGGGCTGGGCATTAGTGGAGTGCGCCCGGTATGCTAATGTGGCAGCCGCGCTTCAATGCGAAATGATGGGCAACGCGGCGGATGTGCCGGCGCGGTCGGACATCGAGCGGGCGCTGGTGCGAACTACGTTTCGCGACCACGACGCCGAAGCGCTCGAAGCCTGCTACAACCAGCTGCGGCGTGATTATTTGCCGCTCGCGCTGACCCACTAACAACAGATACAGGAGAATCCGATGAAGACGAATAAACCGATTTTAATTGCCGGACCGTGCGCGGTCGAAAACGAAGAACAGATTGATATTGGCCTGGCCGAAGTCAAG
>DATAMV010000009.1:0-4840 GCA_036266515.1 Candidatus Saccharimonadia bacterium | reverse complement strand
CGTGAATGGACCGTCCGTGTAAAAGCCCACTTCGTCCACTTTCGCGCCTTCATCCATGCCCAGCTGGGTGCGATCAATTTCTTTCGCCACCGTTGTGCCATGAGTTTTGAGGTCGTTCAAAAGCTCAAGTTTATAGGTTTGACCCTTCCCTTCAAAAAACTTAATCGCCTCGGCAAGCGGCTTGGTACTGCGCTCAAACGGATAATTCGCTTTCACGATTTCAGCCATTTTTGCCTCTACCTTGGGCAAATCCTCATCCGTAAGCCGCGGCTCCACGTCTACATCGTAATAAAACCCGTTCTCAATGGCAGGCCCAATGCCAAACTTAACCTTCGGGTACAGCTCCTGCAGTGCAGTCGCCATAATGTGCGCCATGGAGTGGCGCATTGCCATTACATCTTGCTCTTGTTCATTCTTGCTCATTGTCTCTCTCCCTTAAAACGCAAAAGACGCGCACGTCTCATTGCGCGTCTGGACCCTTGATAAGGGCGGTTCCACCAGACTTTCCTGGCTCGCCAGGACTCTCTGTTCGCCGATGTACGCCACCGGCAGCGGGGCTCGCGGGGTGGTTAGGTCCGCATCAACGCCCTATTGAACTAGCCGCACTATAGCACGCTTGAGCTCAAAATGCCAAGGTACCTAGGCGTGATCGGCCTCTTCATCGGCCGGTGCGGGCTGGCTCGCTCCCCCATCTTTTCGGTTGAGGTCATGCCACCTGTGCCGAGCCTGCTCTTCCGCCTCCGCAAGAGCGGCGGTTGCTTCCGGATCCACGAGCTCCTCCGATGTTTCATTGCGGCGCGCCGGCGATATGCTGCTGTTTATCTGGGCCGCATGATCAATCCCCCGTTGCCGGTATCCAGCCAACCGCGTATCCAAGTCCACCGGTTCACGCGGCGGGCGAGCAGGTGGCCGCGTGTCCATCGGCTTATCTTCCGGGAACGGCTCTCCGCCCGTGCGAGTTAAGATACCGTTCAACCGATTACGAAGAGCAGCCTCCGGATCATCGCCTTCGAGCGGTTCGGACTCGGGAACGGGCAGCACCGCCACCTCAGGCCAATCCGACTCGGAAGGACCTGAACGTTCCGGCTGTGGGCTTCCCTCTGGCATCCTAAACCGGATCCTCGCCTTGAGTATCTGCCGGCCCGATCACCTCATCGGTAGCGGGGTCATCAAGTACATCGGCGAGGATTTTGCGCGAGTCGGGATCCAGATCAGTCATGCTGCCCGGCCCCGCCGACGGCGGTATGCCGAGGTCTGCCATCCGTTTGCGGGCTTTCTCGAGCCGGTCCGGGAGGCTACCCAATTGGCCCTCGCGCTGCGCTGCTCGGCGCTCATCATCCCGGGCCCTCAGGTCTTGAAGCATTGCCTGCCGCAGTACCAGGCTCTCATCGCTTACGGAGCCGGCGTTGCTCAAACCATTGAGACTCCGATGTTCAATCGGTTCTGATTTATCACTCATAACTGTCTTTCGAAAAAATTAATCCAACATCGCTTTCACCTATTCTTTTGCAGGCGGATGTTCTTTTTCTGATGTATGTTCCGGACGGTCAGGACGCTCAAAAGCCAGCCTGTCGGCTAGCGTTTCGGCCGGCGGAGAGGCCCGGTCCACTCCAGGCGGTCGCTTTTGAGCTTCCGCACGGTCTAAAAGTTTTTGATTGTGTTTGTTTTTAAGTTCATCCATTTTGGATTGAACTCCTTTATGCTCTGCATTATATCAGATAAGCATAAGAATTTCAACCCACGTAAACAAGATTATGCAGCTTTGCGCCCGTCCGTGCCTTCACCGAGCGATTCTTGGGCAATCTTGTAAGCCTGCAAGGCAGTATCCTGAACTCTAAACACGGGATATGGCACGCCTTTTCTACTGTGCCATACATGTCGCTGCATCTCAGCAGCCAAACCGGGGTTCGTAAGCATTCGCTCGACTAGCTCCGACACCACCGCTTCAAATTCTCCAGGCGAAAGCGCCAATGTAGCACCGAGTCTGCGCTCGATCTGCCGGTCCCTCATTGAATGGATTACTGCATCGGCAGTGTCGCCAATGTATTGCTGCTCGCCAGACATATCACCCGTACCTACGGCAATGCCTTCACGCGGCCGCGCACTCTGAATATTCTGAATTCCTGCCCCGGCTTCGGTGTAACTAAGAACTTTCTCGAGCCGGACATCACCCTGATGCGCCTCGGCCATGGCAATACCCTGGTAAACGTCGTCCATGCGTTGATGAGACCGATTCTGAAACCGGATTGCCGCCGCCTGGTCACCGCGGGACCGCGCCTCGGCCGCCTGTCGCGCCGCCAAATACCCTGCCATCGCGATTGCCTCAGCCGCGCCCGCCCCATGAGAGCCACGCACCTCTTCGGCGGTGACCCGTCGCCGCACAGCGTCAGCGAGTTTGGGATCGGTCAGCATTTCACCGAGTAGCCGGCGCCCGGCGTCAGCCTGCTGCGCGTACGTTAACGGCAGGGCACTAAGCTGCTCTTGAGCCTCACTATTGCCCGGGCTAGTAGCCACCTCGATTATCAGACGCACCGCCTCAAATACCGGCCGCTCTTCAGCCGGAATTTTCGACTCGGCTCCGTCGCCATGTGCGGCTTCGTGCCAAACGATGGCCTCGGCGGGCTCAATGCCCGGACTCGAGCCCATCCACCCCCACTGCCGGTCACCTTGATCCTCTGCCCGCTGAGCCTTAGCATCACGCTTGGCAAACTTCGCGGCCTCGGCCATAGCCTCCTCCGGCTTGATCAAGTGCTGGTCGGGACCGTACGGCACGCTCGTGTGAGCTATCTCCCAGGTATCAAGCGCCCGCTGTATCACCATACGCCGAGCCAACCGGGCGTTAGAGGGATCGCCGGCCGCGGCTAGCTCACGCGACCGCCGCATCGGTTCAAGTGCCGCCTGGGCCATCGCCAAAACCATAGCGGCTTCGCTCATGTCACCGTTACCCACGGCCTCCTCAACCTTGGCGGCGAGTGCCGGGTTAGCCAGGATTTTGTCGAGAGCAGCCAAAGCTCGCGTCATTGCGCTCCCGCGCCGCTCCAGGCGCTCATCCTGCCCATGGTATTTCTCCGCCAACTCAAGCGACAAAGCCTCTGGATCTGTTTCGGCGTGGCGGTCCACGGCCTCACGCGCATCCTCAATCCGTGCGTCTCTGCCGTGGGCATCCCCTGGCGCAGGCGTATCCGGCCCTTCCGCTGGTGGAAAATCTACAGGCGTGAACTTGGCATCTTCACGGCCACGCTCTTTGCGTTCTCTTCCAAACATCTATACCCCTAGGCTTATAACAGCAACCATAAGATATATAATATCTCTTTACAACAAAACAGCCCCGGAGGGCTGCTTTGGATGATTCCTGGTGGATCCTAGAGGATTCGAACCTCTGACCCCTTCAACGTCAATGAAGTGCTCTAGCCAGCTGAGCTAAGGATCCATGGCTTACAAGTGGCTAATATAGCTCAAAATCGCGCCGGAATCAATGATCTTAGCCCTAAGGCCTTTTCTCGAGGCGTAAAATACGCTACAATTCCGTGGTCTAAGGCCCTATGGGCAATTAGCTCAGCTGGTTAGAGCGCACGGTTCACATCCGTGAGGTCACAGGTTCGAGTCCTGTATTGCCCACCATGCTATTATTTGCTCAAACCTATGAGCGCAGATCCAAACCATCACGAAACCGCCCAAAACTCCCAGCAAGGAGAGGGCGGTTTTACTGATTACCACAGGTTCGTATTGGACTCCAGCCGGGATCCTGAGGGCGTAGCGCGTGAGCATTTACACTCCCTCCAGGCCAATATCACAGCCGCTCAAACGGAATATCCTGAAATAAGGGGCGCGACCGTTTTTGGCTCGACGGTAAAGGGACACGCCACCCCCGAAAGTGATGTCGACGGCTATATGTTCATAGACGTCGATGAAGCCAGAAGGCATGGACGTGCTCTTCACGTTATCCGTCACGAAGGTCAATTTCTACTCGAACCGGCCGATCGAGAACCATATGAGTCAGTCCTAAGCGACGCCGGTGCTTCGACCGAAGTCAACCCGCTAGAGGGTGTTTTTGTCGCACCAATCAGTACCGATATCATTAGCGCCAGCGTCAGTGAAGCCGCCGATGCCCTCAAGGCCGGCGATGAATTTAGGCGCCGGTTGGAGGCGCTGCCGAGCGCCGCTCGCAGCCTCCAGCTCGAAGCTATTAACCTAATGCAACACGTACGCATGCAGGCCTTCACGCGAACCACCCACCACGGCAAAGAAGAAATTAGCTTTGATGAAGCCGAATACAGGCGCCTACGCGGCATAGCCATGCAGGTGCTGCCCTCCGGCGTTGATCTAGACCTGCTTGACCCACCCGCTCCCCGCATTAGTCGCAATCTTTCGGGTTTGTTTCATTTGGGGGTGAGTAATCAGCAGTTAACCCCCTATCGCGACCAAGCCATCCGCGAACTTGAAGCCCTCGGCCCCCTTGGCGAACGGGTTTGGCAACGACTCGGCCAGGTAGTCGTAAATATTGAAGAGCAGCGGCGCCACGCTGACATCTATTTCCCTCAGACCCTCGCCGAAGCCGCCAACCAGTACGGGGGCACCCGCAGTCGAACTCAAGAACAATAAGCTTTAGAATACGGCTATGAACACCTACCTCCCTTTCATCCAAGATGCGCTCGAAGCCGGCGCCAAGATTGCAGCCAAAAATTTCGGCAAAGTCAGCGGTACCGTCAAAGGATCAGATAACAATCAAGTCCTTACCGAAACCGACCTCGAGGTGGGCAAGCTCCTAGTGGATGTGGTCCGCCGGCAGTTTCCAGACCACAACGTCATCGACGAAGAAGCCGGCGTTATCGATCGGGGC
>DATAMV010000008.1:0-3823 GCA_036266515.1 Candidatus Saccharimonadia bacterium | reverse complement strand
ACAATTATGAACATTAAACGGCCACGCTAATGAAAATTTACCTTGGCGCCGATCATGGCGGCTACGAGCTAAAAGGTGTCTTAACCAAACATCTTAAGGCGAAAGGTTATGAGGTCGAGGACGTCGGCGCACATACCTATGACGCGCTGGACGGTTATCCGCAATATGCTTACGCCCTTACCGCCAAACTGCTCGGTGGCGACGATGATGATCTCGGCATCCTGATATGCAAATCGGGCCAAGGCATGTGCATAGCGGCCAACCGCGTCCGCGGTATCCGAGCCGGGATCGCCTGGAGCGAAGACACGGCTATCCATGCCCGTCGCGACGACAACGTCAACGTGCTCGTCCTTGCGCCGTCGTACACCGACCAGGACACCTGCGTCGCCGCCGTAGATGCCTGGCTCTCCACCGAGTTCTCCAAAAACCCTAAATATCAGGCCCGCTTGGACCAAATCGAGGAACTTTATGGCTAGTGTCGCACCCACCATTCTTTCAACTACTGCCGAGGATTATGCCCGGCGCATCAACAACGTCAAAGGCTTTGCTCAGCGTCTCCACATCGATGTGGGGGACGGCGTGTTCTCGCCCGTTAAATCATTGGACCTTTCGCAGGTATATGACATCGACGGTGTTCCATTCGACCTGCACCTCATGATGAATCATCCCGAAAGCGCGCTGGAAGACATTAGTGCGCTCCAGCCGCAGCTCGTTATCACGCACTTTGAAGCGCAATCCGACCACGAAGCGTTCTTCAAATCACTGCGCGAAATGGACATCAAAGTTGGCCTGGCCGTACTTGTGGAAACCACCATCGACCAGGTCGAAAGCCTATTGCCTAATGTTGACCACCTGCTTATTTTTACCGGTAAACTCGGTCACAACGGGGGCGAGTTCCGGGCGGATTGTATGGAAAAAATTGCTCAGGCCCGCGCCATCAACCCGGATCTTGAGATTGGTGTGGACGGCGGCATTAATCAGGAAACGGCTCACCTCGTCGTGGACGCCGGCGCCAACGTCCTCGACGTCGGCAGTTTTATCCACGACGCCGACGACCCCGAAATCGCCTACATCGCGATCCAAGCCATCGCCGAAGGCACCAGCTAAGGACCCTCGCCAAATCCGGGGTTTGTGGTTATGCTTGTGTCATGACACATAAGCAACTCGAACTCCAAGCCGAGCAAATCCGCGAAGACATCATCAAGATGCTCGTGGAGGCTGGGAGTGGCCACAGTGCCGGTCCGCTTGACCTCACCGATATCTTTACAGCCCTCTATTTCCAGATCATGAACCACCGGCCCAAGCAGCCCGACTGGCCCGACCGCGACCGCCTCGTGCTCTCAAACGGCCACACGGTGCCGGTGAGATACGCCACTATGGCCCGCGCCGGGTACTTCCCGGTGAGCGAGCTGGCCACCTTGCGCAAATTCGGCACACGCCTCCAGGGCCACCCCGAGCGCGTGCGCCTGCCCGGACTCGAAACGACCTCCGGCCCGCTCGGATCGGGCCTCAGCCAGGCGTCCGGCATGGCCTACGCGCTGCGCATGGACGGCCGCCAGAGCTGGGTTTATTGCATCACCGGCGACGGCGAACTCGACGAGGGCAACATCTGGGAGGCCGTGATGTTTGCGGCCAAATACAAGCTTTCCAATCTCACCGCCATCATCGACCGCAACCACATCCAAATCGATGGCACCACCGAAGATGTGATGCCGCTCGGCGATTTGGCAGCGCGGTTCACTTCGTTTGGCTGGTACACCATCGAGATTGACGGCCACAACTTCCAAGCTATCATCGACGCCTGTAACCTGGCCAAAACCATCACCGACCACCCAGTCGCCATCATTGCCCACACCATCGCCGGCAAGGGCGTGGACTTCATGGAGCGCGATTATCACTTCCATGGGTATTTTGCCAATGCTCCCGGCGCCCCCGACGTGAAAGAACAAGCCAGAATTGCCTTGCACGAACTGCGCACGCTGCGCGGCCGCATTAGGAGTGAACACGAATGATAGATCCCCAACTCCACCTCAGCCCCGACCTGTTCTCGCCCGAGATCAAACAAGAAGCCAACCGCATGGGCTTTGGCCGCGGACTGGTGGAAGCCGGCCATACCAATAAGAACATCATGGCCTTGTGCGCCGACCTCACCGAAAGTACGCGCATCAGCGAGTTTGCCAAGAGCTACCCCGAGCGCTACATCGAAATCGGCATCGCCGAGCAAAACCTCGTGACGGTGGCGGCAGGGCTAGCGCTGGCCGGCAAAACGCCGTTCGTGGCCAGCTACTCGGCCTTTTCGCCGGGCCGCAACTGGGAGCAAATCCGCACCACCATCTGCCTCAACGACACCGACGTTAAGATCGTGGGCGCCCATGCCGGCGTGTCGGTCGGCCCGGACGGTGCCACGCACCAGATGCTCGAAGACATCGCCCTCATGCGGGTGCTGCCAAATATGGTGGTGGTGGTGCCGTGCGACGCGGTTGAGGCTGAGAAAGCCACACAGGTGATCGCAAACCACCGTGGGCCGGCCTACCTGCGGCTCGCCCGCGAAAAATCCCCGGTAATCACTACCGAAAAAACCCCGTTCTCGCTCGCCAAGGCCCATGTTTTCCGCAAAGGCAAAGACCTCACGATCGTCGCCTGCGGCCTCATGGTCTATCAGGCGCTCATGGCAGCTGAGGCGCTGGCCAAGAAGGGGATCGAGGCCGAAGTCATCAATGCGGCCGTCGTGAAGCCGCTCGACGCCGACACCATCGTCCACAGCGCCCGCAAAACCGGCGCCGTTCTTACGGTCGAAGAAGCCCAGATCGCCGGCGGATTGGGTGGTGCAGTCGCCGAGGCACTGGGTGAACAAGCTCCCGTGCCGATCTCGCGCATGGGCATGCTCGACCGCTTCGGTGAATCCGGCAAGCCGGATGAGTTACTCGAGCACTTCGGCCTCACGGCGCCGCACATCGCCGCCCGCGCCCAAGCTCTGCTCAAGCGCAAAAACGCTTAACAAACCCTCGACCTCACGCCGTTTGCGCGTTACAGTGGTACACGACAGATAACGTGAGGATAAACGAATGGTCACGCCAGCAACCGGCCGTATTTTGATGGCTTCCGATGTGCTTTATTTCATAACCTTTGCTACCGGCATGGCGGTATTCTGGGCAAGCGGCCATGTACCATCAATGCTGGCGACCGCCATCCACCACCATATTCCGTCGTGGATGTCGCTTGTAATGACCAATGGCCTCTTTGGCCTCGGCATGCTGGCACTGGCAGTCGTTGTGACCCGCCGTCTCGGCAAGGCAGCGGTCGTGGCCGCGGTGATGGCCCTCGTCTTAGGCGCCGTGGCAGCGCAGGTGATTGTGCGCCTGGCCGCCCCTCACGTCACCAACAACATGAGCCTCGGCCTCCTCACATTTGCACTTTACCTCGTGTATGGCGGCATCTATGTCGCCAGCCTGGCCACTGGCCGGCGGCTTGCCCGCTAGCTTTGACATTTCTGTGGCCGTCCCTCAGAATGTAGCTGACTTTTTATTGATAATTTTTCGAAAGGTGCTCCGACATGAACCAAGAACAACTGAAGCGGATGAAAGACGACCGCGGCTTTATCGCTGCGCTCGACCAAAGTGGCGGCAGCACACCCAAGGCATTGGCCTCCTACGGGATCAACGCGGACGCCTACACCAATGAAGACGAGATGTTTAACCTCGTCCACCAAATGCGCTCCCGGATTATTACGAGCAAGGCCTTTGGCGGTGAACATATCCTCGGCGCCATTCTGTTTAAGATGACGATGGAGCGCCAAATCGACGGCCTGGATACCGCCGATTAT
>DATAMV010000007.1:0-1918 GCA_036266515.1 Candidatus Saccharimonadia bacterium | reverse complement strand
CACCCCTCCGGGGTGCTCTGGAGTTTGGCCCTGACTAGATAAGAGCTCTATTTCTGCATTTTTTTGCTTGATTTATATCTAGTTATATGACTAGATACACCCCATATGGGATTTCCCACTAAAGTTCAACTCATCCAACGCAAAGAAAGTCAGCAGTGGTACATCAACTTCCCTTCGGCAGTTGCTCAAGCGATCGATTTTACCAAAGGCGAGGATGTCCAATGGACCATTGCCGATAAAGGACACCTCATTCTGTCACGAGAGGTCGTGCCGCCTAACCCAATTGATGTAAAAAAAACGCTAGCCTCCTCACCCAAATCGAAGAGTTGATCGAGCAATGCGCCCCGGGCTTTTCCTGCGCGGAGTCTTTGGCTCGGGGCCGCCGTCATTTGCTTTCGCAACTGGTTTGTTTTGGCCGCCACACCATCACCGGTCTATTGCGCAATCAGGACCGCACCCAACAGGACTGGACGGCCGATTACCGTTTCTATTCGCGGGATCGTCTGGACGAGGACAAGGTCTTTGGCCAAATCCGCGTGGAGATCGAAAAAGGATTCTGCGGCCAGGCTCCGCTGGTAGTGGCCATGGACGACTCGCTGTTGCGCAAAACCGGTCGCCGGATCTATGGCGCTCGCTTTCAACGAGACCCCTTGAGCCCTCCTTTCCATGTGAACTTTGTCCGGGGCCTGCGGGTGCTGCAGATTTCTGCGGCGGTAACCCAAGGCACCCAAGGGGCGGCGCGCATGATTCCCATTGATTTCCAACACGCCGCCCTTCCCGCCAAGCCACGCAAAGACGCCGGTCCGCAGTTGCAGGCGGCCTATGAGCAGGAGCGCGCCAAAAGGAACATTAACTTGGTGGGCCGCCAACGGCTGTGTCATCTGCGCCAGCAAATGGACCAAAGCGGCTCAGCGGGCCGCGCGCTCATTGCCACCATCGATGGCCGCTTTACCAACAGCACCGTGCTCAGCCAGGTTCCCGAGCGCACCACCCTGATCGGCAGGGTGCGCAAGGACTCGGCCTTCTATTTTCCAGCCCAGCAGCAGGCCCAGCTGGGCCGCAAGCGCAAGTATGGAGCACACTGCCCCACGCCCGAAGAGTTACTCAACGATACCACCCAGGCCCCACAGACGGTCTGGGCCTACGCCGCGGGTAAACGTTATGAGTTTAGCCTGAAGACTCTTGGCCCGGTGTACTCGCAAATGGACAAAGCCGCTCAAGCACTGCGACTGGTGGTCATTGAACCGGTTCCTTACCGGCTCAGTCGCTCCAGCAAGCTCGAAAAGCGCGAGCCAGCCTTTCTGATCTGCACCGACCCTCAGCTGCCCTTAGAACAGATCGTGCAGTGCTATCTGTGGAGGTGGGATATAGAGGTCAATTTTCGCGATGAGAAAACCATCCTCGGCGTGGGTGAGGCTCAAGTCCGGTCCGAAGCTTCCAATCAGAACGCTCCGGCGCTGGCAGTAGCTGCCTATTCGCTCTTGCTGCTGGGTGGTCTCAGAGCCTACGGCGCCCAAGGCAAACCCGAGACCTTCAAACGCCCGCGCTGGTACAACCGCGATCCCGAGCAACGAGCCACGACCAATGAGTTGATCAATCAACTGCGCTACGAGCTATGGTCAGCGGCTCTGAACACTCATTTTCGGCCGTTCTCCTCAACTACACCACCCCACCAGAGCGGCAGAAAATGCGACCCCTCTCTCCATTCAGCCATTTTCTGCAGCATCAAATGACCCAGTCAGGGCCAAACTCCAGGGCACCCTCCGGGTGCACGAATTGTTTTTTGGGCGCGGTTCCCGGCGGTCTGCGCTGACGCTCCGACCGGCTACAATCTGCGAACCCTGTTCGGGTTCGGGAAGACGGCCTAGCCAGATGGGGTTCGGACAACCCCGCCGCGTGATGCCAGGGCGCATCGATG
>DATAMV010000006.1:0-1763 GCA_036266515.1 Candidatus Saccharimonadia bacterium | reverse complement strand
CGCTCCGCTCACGACCCGATATTCGAAGCAGCTGGTTGTCGACGGCATGGAAGATGTCAGGGGTTCGAGTCCCCTAAGCTCCACAGTGTGATGTCGCAAGACATACCGGACGCCTCGAACCCTCAGCTGGGCTTTGGTCTGGGGTTGCGGATGCCTCGGGCTTGGTAGTCGACGGCTGGGTTGAGGGTCAGCTCGCGGATGAGTTCGCCGGTGGTGGCGTGGATGATGCGAATCTGGAGGTCGTTGGTCAGCATCAGGATGGGGGTTCGGGCGTGGGTTCGACCGACGCCGATGTGGTGTAGCCGGCCTGCGTGGCGGAGGGTGAGTGTGCCGCTGCTGTCGACGACGTCGTGGCGGACTCGGGTGTGCGGCTCGGCTTCGGCTGAGCTAGGCGGGGTGGCTTTGGGTCGGGCCTGGTAGGCGGCGGTCGGGGTGCGGCCCAGGGAGCGGTGCGGCCTGGAGTTGTTGTAGTAGGCCAGGAACGTGTCGCAGAGGGCCTGCAGTTCAGCAACTGTTTCGGGTTGCTGCGGCTGCGCTTTGAGCCACTTCTTTAAGGTTTGCTGGAACCGCTCCACCTTCCCGCAGGTGGTGGGGTGGTTCGGCCGGGAATGCTTTTGCGCGACTTTGAGGTGGCGGAGTTCGGCGGAGAAGCCGTTGAGGGTGTCGCGTCCGGCGCGGCCGCCAGCGAAGCGGGTGGTGAACACCATGCCGTTATCGGACAACACAGAGGCGGGGATGCCCTGGTCAGCGACGGCTTGCTGAAACACCGCCACCACCACCGGCCCGGTGACTGGTTGATGACAGGTGACGGAGAGGGCGTAGCGGGAGTGGTCGTCGATGAAGCACAAGATCTCCACATCGGCGCCGGGTGTGCCGTCGTGCCGGGTGAGCCGATAGTGGGTGAAGTCGACCTGCCACATTTCGTTGGGTTGCTCGGCGGCGAAACAGATGTAGGCCGATTTCGGTTTCTTCTTCGGCTCCGGGATGATCAACCCGGCCCGGTTCAAGGTGCGCCAAATCGTGGCCTCTGAGACGGTCAGCTGATGCTGCTCGGCCAGGTGCCAGGCGATGGTGTGGGAGCCGGCATCCAAACCCTGCCCAGTCAGCTGGTGGCGTAGCCGAATGATCAACGCGACGGTGGATGCCGGGATCGCCCGCGGCTGGTTGTGGGGGCGCCGGGACCGCGGCTCCAGCGCTTGATCACCCTCTTTGCGGTAGCGGGCGAGGAGTTCATAGATCCAGGAGCGAGCTACCCCGTAGGCAGTAGACACCTCCCGGACCGGACGGCCTTCGACAACGACAGCGGTGATCACCAGGCGGGCTTTCGACACGCCCGAGACTCAAGCCGGGCTGCGTCCGGTATGTCTTGCGACATGTGTCCGCTATGTGATGAAACAGGACACCACGGGGCCCACTCTGACTAGGTCATTTAGAACGTGCAGGCCAGTTCAGGCACAGTTTAGGCACAACTTACGATTTGCAGCACGTCAGTATGACCGTCGGAGCGCCGGATGGTGCGACATCTCTATCGATGCCCCTGAAGATGCGGTACCCCGGGCAGACCAAGAAGACAATGCGGTCTATAGCGGCAAAGCATGACATGCACGGTCCGATGCTCATAACCCAGAGGTCACAGGTTCAAATCCTGTCCCCGCTACTATAAAAGCCCTTGTCAGAGCCCCTTTCGATGTAATGATGAAAGGGGCTCGATGATTCTTGGCAGCAATTTGGCAGCAAACACAGGAGGCTAGAGACCCGTCTCT
>DATAMV010000005.1:0-3060 GCA_036266515.1 Candidatus Saccharimonadia bacterium | reverse complement strand
CGCCGGCGCCACCGCGTACAACACCCGGGAACCATCGAGCGGCGGCAGAGGGATCATATTGAAGATAAAGAGCCCGCAGTTGACCGCGATAATCGAGCCAAGCACTACATACGTTGCTACTCCCGAGCTCCCCGCCAGTAGATGCAGCCACAGCGAGCACACCAAGGCAATAAACAAGTTGGTGAACGGCCCAGCCGCAGCCACCGCCGCAGCGCCCCAGCGGCCGCCACGCAGCGCCCAAGGATTAAATGGCACCGGACGGGCCGCCGCAAACACCGGCAGCCCCACAATAATCAAAAACGCCGGCAGCAACAGTGTCGTAAACGGGTCGATGTGGGCCAATGGGTTTAGTGTAAGCCGGCCATGGTCGCGTGCCGTGGTGTCACCCAGGTAGTGCCCCATCCACGCATGCGCAAACTCGTGCAGCGCCAAACCCATCACCAAACCCACAATGGTCGCGATCAAACCTAAAACGTCATAATTCATGTCTGCCATTATATCAAATGCCGCAATTATCTTGACTTACCCCGCGACATCAGATACACTAGCAAAGTTATTTTAAGGACCGCACCCGTGTCATACGCCTGCGACATTACTGGTAAGGGCAAGCAATTCGGCAAGAACGTGCCGTTTTCGCAGAAGAAGACTCAAAAAGTCTGGAAGCCCAACCTCCAGCCCAAAACCCTGATTATCAACGGCCAGAAGGTTCGCCTCAAGCTGGCTGCCTCTACTATCCGCACCCTGAAGAAATGGGAGCAGGCTGAAGCTGCCCGCTCCGCCAAAACCGAAACAGCCAAAGCCGCGGCCTAAGGCCTCCTGCTTATCAAAAAAACCGCCTCTCTATGAGGCGGTTTTTAGTACTACGACTTGGGTCTCGGCCGGCGCCTCTTTGGCGTTGACCCTTAACTTGGGTTCTGGCTCGGGGCTTACGCCCATCTCTTTCAAAAACAGCTCTACTCCCGCCTGAGGCACGGGGTATTTGCTCACACCGTCATCATAGTGCACCGGCACGACGTAGCCCGGCTCAAGCTGCGCTACTACATCCGAAGCGCCCTCGGCATCGAGCGTGAGGCCACCACCGCCTACGGGCACCACCAGCACGTCCACTGAGCCGAGCTGCTCCACCTCTTCGGCATCGAGCTTGCCAGCCACGTTTCCGGTCACCACCACGTTCACGCCATCAACCACGAGGCTGTAAACCGTGCCGCGCTGGCCCTCTTCATCAATATGCAGCCGTGCCGGTACGCCGGTAATTATTGCGCCTTTTACCTCATACTCGCCGGGGCCGTCAATCAGCATCGCACCAGCCGGCACTGGCCATTCGCCCTTCTCGGCCGGTCCCGATACCGTTACCACGTCGGCCTTCGTGCTCCCCACCGGGTCGCATACCAAATTAATGCCCTTACCGGACAACTTCACGCTGCCCGCGCCTAAATATGTAATATCCATGCGGCTCCTCCTGAAATTAATCTATGCCCGCGGCAAGCGGCCCCGGCCCGGTTTCGGGCGGGTCGATACCCAGACGTACTCACCAAACTTCACGTCGCTGTGTGCCAGCGGCTTCTCCTGACCGTCGATAATGACGATCTTTTTTGCCTCCAATACAGTCGTGACAAAACGGTCGTTCAAGCTCAAGCGGTATTGATACTCGGTCGGGGTCAGCGCCGAATAGTTAAGCTCGCGGCCCATTTCCTTTTCCATTTCAGCCACCACTTTAGCCAACCGAGCCTTATTAACATCACCGACTACAAAAATGTCGACATTGGTCTTGGGCTCACGGGCAAAGCTGCCTGTAAGGAATGCAAATGTAATGGATCCAGTCGATTTGAGGCGCTTAATGATCTTGTCTTCTTCCCGGGTTTCTTTCACCACCGGGTCAGACGATTTAGCCGGAATCGCAGTAAAGATACTGCGCAGCTGCTCATAGTACTCATATTTGGGATCGACTTCATAGTAGAGCCGGTTGTTGGAACCGTCCGAACTCACCAGCCCAATGGACAGCAAGTTGGCGAGCTCACGGCGCACCGAGTTAATTTGCTCGTCAATTTTGCGGGTAATCTCCCGCACATAAAACGGCCGGCCTGGATTATTAAAAAACAGGCTTAGAAGCTTAACTCTCGTCTTTGAGCCAAACAATTGCTCGACCATCTCGTCTCCACGACCAACAATCTATCTGTTGATAGCTGCAGTATAGCAAACCTGGACCTGGTGAACAAACAATTGCTTTCCATGGCAATTTACTG
This sequence comes from Candidatus Saccharimonadia bacterium, assembly GCA_036266515.1. Taxonomy (GTDB): domain Bacteria; phylum Patescibacteriota; class Saccharimonadia; order UBA4664; family UBA4664; genus UBA5169. Next base: position 817 of record DATAMV010000005.1, on the reverse strand, counting down.
CGGGCGGCTGTCCGCGACGCTGGCTGCACTGCTCTCCCAGGTGTCGTCCAAACGCGAGAGCTTATCCACGCCATAGCGCCGACGCAGTGCGGTTGCCAGCAAGAAGTCAGCCAGTCTTGGGTTGCGTGGCAACACCGGTCCGTGCAAGTACGTACCGATGGCCGCCCCGCTGCGCGATCCTTCAAAACCGCTCGTCGAATTGTTGCCAAAGCCTTTCACTACCTTACCAAGCGCACCCTGGCTCTCGGCTAATATGGTTTGACCGGAATGGTTTTCGAAGCCAACCAAGCGGCCAAACGCCTCAGTTTCCACCGTGACGTTCCCGATCATGCGAACTTTGCTACCGTTTGTCGTTGTATTAAATACAGCAATGCCCGGCAATTTCTTACCCTCGAGGGTCACAAATTCTTGACCAAACAATTGATACAGCCCACAAATCACTAGCATTGGCATGCCATCTGTGGCCAGTGTACGGAGGATTTCGCCACGCTTCATTAGATCCGGTGCAACCACTTCTTGGCCTGAGTCCTGACCACCGCCACCAAACACCAAGTCGACCGCACCAAAATCAAACTTCTCACCGATCTCTACCGGCGCCACCTCAGCCCGGAAGCCGCGCCACTCCAGCCGCTTCACTAAGGTAATGATATTGCCCAGATCGCCGTAGATATTCATCTCCCGCGGATACAGGTGTGCAATGGTAATGACCCGACTCATCGCGTCATCTCCGGCATTGCCACCCGTGTGCCTAGCAGCTTGCGCACTTCCAACATCGCAGTATAGGTTGGCAATACATAGGCCGTTCCGCCCTCTGGCG
>DATAMV010000004.1:0-17701 GCA_036266515.1 Candidatus Saccharimonadia bacterium | reverse complement strand
CGCCCAGCCACCGTCACGCCCGGCAACATCCGGCCATTGAACCACGCCTGGGTCGCAAGATGCGACGCCAACACAAAAAAACCTACTACCATACCAACTGCTGCTAGCCGCGTTACAGATGTAAAACCGCCGCTACCATGCAGCTCAGGATCAAGTCGGTGCCTAAGCATGGGTTTAGTATACTGCTAACGCTTTGCCAGGAGTAGGGGAAAACTCCGGTTAATCTCGGCGTTGCGCGCCAAACTTGTGACGCAATCTGGTAAACACTGCCTCTTCCAGATCGGCAGCTTCGGCTTCAGTAGGGGTACGATCGGGGTAGGTTAGGGTCAGCCGGACGGTCAATCCTTTGGTTCCGGCCGCCAGCTCCGAGCCATAATAGTCACTCACAAACACCACATCCCAGCCCTCACACGCGTCTTTGACGGATTGCCACAGCACGTCCTCGGGCAAAATAAGCGTGAGATCGCGTGCAATCGAGGGGAACGCACTGCGCGCGGAGTAGGCCCGGGTCGCCCCGGCGGCCATGAGCCCAGCCACATCCAGCTCCAAGTGAGCCGCCTCACCGTCAAGCTTTAGCGCCCGCACCAAGCTAGGTTCAAGCTGCCCAATACCACCGATGCGCTCTTTACCGGCCCAGACTTCGCCGTACCGGCCCGAAGCGTATCCGGAAAGCTGAGCCGGCCGCACCGTCACCACCGCGCCCAGCTCGGCCGCCAACTTATCAAGCATGCCCTTGGCCACAGCATAAGCCGACTCCTGCTCAAGCACGGTCGCGGCCAGTCGCAGCGGCTCATCCGGCTGCTCACCAGCACCGCGCTTCAAAAACACCCGGCTCATTTCATAAAAACGCATGGTCTTTGCATAGGTCCGGTTGCGTTCGAGCGTTGCCAAATGGCTTGGCAGCAAGCTGCTACGCAGATACGCCTGCTCAGAAGACAGGGGGTTTTTCAGCTTCAGGTGAGCACCGAGATCAAGCCCCAACTCCGTTAGTTGCTCGGCCGAAACAAAGGAGTAGGTCATCACTTCAAACGCACCAGCCGCCCACAACACTTCATTCAACCGGCGGCGGACAGCCCGACCACGGTCAAACTCAATATGACGCGGCCGCCACGAGGGGATAGTGGAGGGTACCCGGTCATATCCCAGCACCCGCACTACTTCCTCAACAAGGTCCTGTGATTCTTTAAGATCCGGGCGCCACCATGGCACATTCTGCACTGATATAATCTGGTCATTGTGCAAACTTACAACATCATCTCGCTTGGCTTTGTTTTTAGAGGTTTGCACAATTTCGGCCTCAATTTGCAGTTTCCCAAGGGCCGACACCGCCTCCTTAGCAGATACCTCAAACCCTAGCAGGGTAGTGAGGCGACCCACCGGCAGCTTCAGGCCCACCGTCTTCGGCTTTTCGCCGGCAAATTCTGCTACGCTTTCAAGCATTCCACCGGATGTTTCCACCAAAAGCTCTACCGCCCGCTCTAAGCCATGACCGGCCAGAGTCACCGGGATCTCGCGCTCAAACCGTGCGCTAGCCTCGGTACGCAGGCCATGGCGCTGGGCCATCTTGCGAACGGTAACGCCGTCAAAGGCGGCCGCCTCCAAGAGTATCTCCGATGTCGTAGCCGACACCTCAGTATCCTGGCCGCCCATCAGACCCGCCAGCCCAATAGGGCCGTGAGCATCGGCAATAATCAGATCCGCTTGGCTCAGTGTACGCTTGACGCCATCAAGCGTCACAAGCGTCTCGCCAGCCTTAGCATGACGCACCTCAATCGGCAGACTAACCTTGGCGGCGTCAAAAGCGTGCAAAGGCTGGCCCATCTCAAGCATTACATAATTAGTGACGTCGACTACCGGCCCAATCGAGCGCGTTCCCGAAGCCCGCAAACGAGCCGCCATCGGTAGGGGGGAGTGGGGGGGCTGGTCAATCTTAAGGCGCGCCAAAAGGTAGCGTTTAGCTTCAATTTTGGGCGAAAGCGTATCTTTCAAACCAGAAGAAATTTCCACCGGCGGGGGAGCAAGAGGTTTAAGTTCGGCGGTAGTCATGGCCGCAACTTCGCGGGCCAAACCTACAACACTTTGGACATCAAAGCGGTTGGCCGGCGTTTTAATATCTACAACCGTATCACCTGGATAAAGCTCACAGATAGGCGTGCCCACAACAGCCTCATTTGACAGCTCAAGAATACCGTTGTGATCCTTACCTATACCAAGCTCACGCTCGCTACAGATCATGCCCTCGCTAACCTCACCGCGAAGTTTGACTTTCTCGATAGTATCACCATCCGGAAGAGTAGCTCCTATCTGGGCAAAGGCTACTTTGAGACCGTCGCGTACATTCGGAGCCCCGCATACTACATTGTGCGTCCCCTCACCCGTCTCCACTTCCACCAGTCTAAGCCTATCCGCTCCCGGATGTTGAACAACTTTTTTAACCAGGGCTACTACCACCCTATTGTCAATCGGCTTAGACAAAATAACTTGTTCAATTTCTATACCGGCCCGTTCCAATGCCTGAACCACTTCATGGTCTTCCAACATTGTGCGACGTAGGCATTCTTTGATCCAACCTACACTGATCTTCATTAAAACTGCTCCAGAAATCTAAAGTTTGGCCGCCAAAATTCGCGCACGTCGTCTACCCCATACTTAATCGCGGCCAGTCTTTCCGGCCCAAACCCGAACGCGAATCCGCTATAAATATCTGGGTCGATCCCAACGTTTCTGAGCACCTGCGGATGCACCATGCCGGCGCCCCCAAGTTCCAGCCAGCCGGTACCACTGCACAAATGACAGGTTTCGCCCTTGAGGATTCCCGTACCCGAACAAATTACGCACGTTGCATCCATCTCAACACTTGGCTCAGTGTACGGGAAATAATTCGACCGCAACCGCACCTTCGTGTCATCACCAAGCACACCGCGCATCATCTGCTCTAATGTGCCTTTCAGGTCACCCACGCTCACACCCTTATCCACGACCAACCCTTCAATCTGGTAAAAGCTCCACGAATGGCGCGAATCCTCGTCCTCGTTACGGTACACCTTGCCCGGCGCAATGATCCGGATCGGCAGGTCGTCTTTGTATGCCTGCATGTACCGGATTTGGACGTTGGAGGTGTGAGTACGCGGCAGGTGGGCTCCCTCCAGATAGAACGTATCCTGCATATCCCGAGCTGGATGATCCTTGCCTACCAGAAGCGCCTCAAAGTTATGCCATTCGGTCTCAACCTCAGGTCCCTCCGCTACCTGGTAGCCCATTTGCCAGAACAGGTCTACAAGTTCATCAAGCACAACGCTCACCGGATGCCGGTGGCCCAAGCCTAGATCCCGCCCCGGCGCGGTAATATCCAGCGGTGCAGCCACCGCGGCATCGGCAGCCGCCCTGGCGAGTTCTTGCTCCTTTGCCTCCAACATGCCGCCAAACCGCTGGCGCCATACGTTTGCCTCGGCCCCAGCCGCGCCGCGCTCCGCCGGCGGCAAGGTCCCCACCTGCTTTAGCTCTGTGGTGATAATCCCCTTACGACCCAAATACTCGACACGCAGCGCCTCAACCTGCTCCAGGCTTGCTGCTGCCTCAATCTTCCGGAATGACTCAGACTTTACGTTGCCGTCTACGGCCATCTAAACCTCACGTACACTTCGATGATTACCAAAAGTATTCCCAGTAGTATAGCATCAAGTAGCCCAAGTTGGCGCAACGAGCTCAAAGACAACACGCCAATCACCCAGGCGGCTATCAACGCGCCCTGTCGCCAGGAGTAACGCAGCCGGCCGGCGCTCGTACTGTGCAGATGCAGGTAGCTCTTTGCGGCATACAATCCCAAAGTCAGCACCGACGCCAGTGACGCAAACGCCACCACAAACCATATCGTCACACCCACCGGCCCCAGCCCCATCGGACTCGTGAGAATTAGACTCAACACCAAGCCGGTCACTGACACCAGTGACCAAATAATGAGTACCGTCAGCCAGCCCAGAACTGTCACGCGCTCACCCGCACCTATTAGTATCGCCTCTATTATCTCACCTCCCCTACCTCAGGGGCAAACCATAACAAAAAATCACCCGCAGATGGTGCTTCCCAGCACGGCTTGCGGGTGATCTAAGATAATTGCGAGTTACGGGGCGAAATCTGAAGCATCCTTGTGTGTAATTGACGCCAGTCGCCCCGTAACATGTTTGTTGTTACTCATTTTGAGACACATTGGCGTTGATAGTTCCTTGTTTCCTAATGGTGGATTCTTGGTTCTTTTTGTACGTTTTTGTGTTTTTATTTTTGAGTAAAACGTTGGACGTGGATTAGTCGATAGTAAGTTTAATGGTGACCCTACTTCGTACTAAAATCCGATTACTTCCTGCCTTCCCTGTTGGGTTGGCTGGAAGCAACCGGCTATTATCTATTTGATAGTAGCCGTTCGCTTCCAGCGAACGTCCGTCACTCTGCGCGCCACCTTAGTTTGGACCCAAGATGAGAGTGTTCATTAGATGGGACCGTAGAGTGGACCCGAGTTAGAAATAAGGGGGATACCTCTAACCGGGATCTACTCTACCGTCCGGGTGCGGGAGGAAGTGAGAGAACTGAACTTTCAACGAACTGTCATTAACTTAGCACAAGCGGTATGGAAAGTCAATATTCTTATGCTCCCCTATTTCAAAAAAGTAGGCTGTATCGAGAAAATGGTCAAAAATACAACATTTTATAAGATATAAAAAGTACCTAGATGCCGAGGCTTGTTGCATAAAAAACAACATCTATGCACGAAATTTTGGCCATTTTTCGACCCAAAAAACTCGGTTATGACACCTATTGAAAAATTAACAATATAAAAAGTCCGGCCATTGCCGGACTTTTTTGCCAGTTGCGGCTAATACTACAGTAAGCCGAGCACCTCTTTTACCTGAGCCAGCTTGGCATTGGCCAGTTCAGACGCCCGCCACCAGCCGTGTTCAAGCGCCTTCTCGATTTTGTCATTCCCCTCGCGCATCAACTGCTGATGAGTGTGCTGCAGGGGACGCAATGTCTTCACAACGGTCTCAGCCAAGTCCTGCTTGAACTGACCATAGCCGTGCCCGGCATACTTCTCTTCCAGCTCTGCAACCGACTTATCGGTCAACGTAGACATAATCACGAGCAAGTTAGTCAGTGCCGGCTTGTCTGGCCCCGCCTCCACCGAGCTACCCGAGTCGGTAACGGCGCGCATGATCTTCTTTTCAATCAGCTTCTCGTCGTCACCAAGCAAGATGTTGCCCGAGTCATCGAGGTCACTCTTGCTCATTTTCTTGGTCGGGTCTTGCAGGTTCATCACCCGCGCGCCCTCGGTCTGAACAGTCGGCGCTGGAACCTTGAACGTCTCGCCGTATAAGTTATTGAACCGGGTCGCAATATCACGGGTAAGCTCCACATGCTGCTTCTGGTCCTCGCCCACCGGCACTTCATCCGGGTCGTATAGTAGAATATCGGCCGCCATTAAGACCGGATAGTCATATAGTCCTACCAGCTGCCCATCAGTCCCCTGCTTTGCAGCCTTGTCCTTAAATTGTGTCATGCGGTTGAGTTCGCCAATCGTTGTGTAGTTATTCAGAATCCACATCAACTCCGCATGGGCAGGCACCTGTGACTGCATAAATATGTATGAGTGGTCGTGGTCAACGCCACACGCCAAGAGCCACGCCACCGCCGAGCGGCTATCGCGGCGCAGTGCCTCGGGCTCCGGCCGCGATGTCAGCGCATGCAGATTGGGCACAAAGAAAAAGTGCTCGCGGTTGGGGTCGGCGCTCATGATGCCCCAACGCTTCATCGCCCCGATATAATTGCCTAATGTAAGCTCACCAGTGGGTTTTATCCCTGAAACTACTCGTTTCAACGCTGTAACCTTTCTTTTCTCTGCCACTATAGCGGGTTTAATGCGCGGCTGCCACCGCCGGCCGGCGGCGACCCAACCATATGGCCACACCGACCGCGCCATTAGTTAGGGAAAGATACACTGGATATGCCAGGAGTGTAGCGTCCCAGCGTCCCACGGCCACTGCACTCATGGCGCCGGCCACCGCAATCATCACCCACATGCTCAACGTCTCCGATTGCGGCTCGCGGTAAGCCTTCACGATCGTCAGCGCCGCGCCAGACAGATCCGCAATAATGACGCCGGTCAGTGCCACAGCCGGCAGCTGCGTAAAACCCCACAGCACCAGGCCGACCAAAGCGACACCCAGGGCCCCAAAGTCGCGCCGGCTCGAGCCGCCCTCGCCCCGCCCCAACGATAAGGCAAAAATCGTTACGGTCGCGAGCGTATCACCGACCGTAACCGCCAGGCCCCACGACCAGCCCGCGCTCAGCTGCGACCCAAAGGCGATCAGCCCCAGGATCGACCAAATCAGCCATGACATACGCTGGGGACGAGTGTGGCCGCGCAGCGTATCCCACACATACGGCGCCGCAGCCACCATGGCAAGAACCCCGGACGCAATGCCGAGCAAGCGAAGCATCTGCTACTCTTGCTCCTCGACGTCCAACACCGATTGCACTAATGCTACCGGCTCGACCGGCAAGACTCCGGCCGGCAGATCCTGGACCTTGTCCAACTTGCGCTCAATAGTCCTGGATTTGGTTGCCGCCGACTCAATCGTATTACTAGCCTCTTGGAGCTTCTTGTGCGTCTTGTCGAGCAGATCGCCAAACCGGCCAAACTCGGTTTTAACAGAGCCCAAAATCTGCCATACCTCGCTCGAACGCTTCTCGATTGCCAGCGTCCGAAAGCCCATTTGCAAGCTATTGAGCAGCGCCGCCACGGTATTCGGACCCGCCACCATCACCCGGTAGTCGCGCTGCAGTTGCTCTTGCAGGCCCGGCCGCTGCGTGATTTCCGCGTAGAGCCCTTCGGTCGGCAGATACAAAATGCCAAAGTCCGTCGTTTCCGGCGGAGCAATGTACTTGTCACGAATGTCCTTGGCCTCGTTCTTAATCCGTGCCACCAGCTCCTTACCAGCCAGATCAATTTGGGCCTGCTCCCCCGCCTCGCGCGCACTCACCAGCCGCTGGTAGTCCTCCACGGGGAACTTCGCGTCAATCGGCAGCCATAGCGGCGTCTGCTCATCGGGCCCGTTAGGCAGCTTAATGGCAAATTCGACGCGTTCAGCGCTACGCTTCTTCACGGCCACGTTCTTCTCATACTGCGAGCTGGTCATGATCTGCTCGAGCAAATTACCCAGCTGCACCTCGCCCCACGTCCCGCGGGTCTTCACGTTCGTCAGAACCTTTTTGAGATCACCTACGCCTGCAGCCAGGGTTTGCATCTCGCCTAAACCTTTATGCACCGACTCCAGACGGTCTGATACCTGCTTAAACGACTCGCCCAGGCGCTTCTCAAGCGTTGCGTGCAGCTTCTCATCCACCGTTGCACGCATCACTTCCAGCTTCTCATTGTTATCTTTTTGCATAAGCTGGAGACGGTTCTCCACGACGCTCCGCACCCGCTCTAGTTTTTCTTCATTGCTTTTGGCCACCTGCTCCAGATTGGCCCGTTGCATGTTGCCGAGCGCCATCAGGCGGCGGTCCAAAGAATCCCCCACCCCCTTCAACGCCTCCGCTTGTTCGCGGCGGTTGAGTGCCAAATCGCCTTTCAGCCGATGCTCAACCCCAGCCAAAGCCTCATTAAGATCCTTGCGTAACTGGCCGTCATCCGATGACACAGGCTTAAATTTGGAAAGCTGAAAAAATACAGCTCCAAAACCCGCCACCATTACGGCCACCATAATCACAAGTGCAATCATCATGGCACTCAGTATATCAGCCGTGTTCTAAGCGAACAAGAGCCGAACGCTATCCTAGAGCTTTATTAAGGGCGTCTACCGCCCGTTCGAAAGCTGTCTCGTCTTTCACGCTCAGCGGCTCAAACAATGCCTTCTGACGCTCAGCAATAGCTTTAGAGGCGTCACGGACTGCCCCTTCGCCTTTCGGCGTAAGGGCCAGCACCTTCTCGCGCTTGCTCCGGGGGTTGGCTTTCTGCTCTACCAGGCCACGCGCCCCCAGCACCTCTGCTTGGCGCGTTACAACGGCCGGTGTCACCCCGAGACTGCTGGCTAACTCACGTTGGCTCGCCTCGCCCAGCGTCAGTAAACCATTCAGGACCCGGAATTGAGAAAAGGTCAGTTTAAAACTGACCTTTATCTCATTTTCCACCTCGCGCTCAAGGGCGTTTGAAACCCGAGCGACTTTATTGAGAAGAGATTTCTCGAACTGAGAATTCCTTACCTGCACTTTTGAACTCCATAAACAATATACCCCTAAACAATTTAGGGGTCAACAGTTTTCTATAATCGGCCCCATGAACTCCCCTATTCGTATCTGTTGAACTTCTTTTTCGCCGCTCTTGGAGGTGCAATAAAATGGGTCGAACGTTCAGGCATCAACGAATACTAGCAGGACTTTATACACAAGTTATGCACATACATCCCACCGAAAAACCGAACATCGTATTTTTTAGAAACCGAACATAGTTGTACGACGTAAGGGTGCTATACGCTCACTGCCACCCCGTTAGCAAAAATAATCTAGGCCTCGGCCAGACTTTGTGATAGGCTTACTCAGTACGGTTGCTAGGAAGTAGTAAAAACCCCCTTGCAGCCACGATTAATCATAGTGCACAACTATCCAGATCACGTACTAACCGCTTTCTCAGGGTGTAAAAACACTCTGCAGGAAGCACTAATCGTTTTAAAGTAGAGTTATGATCGAACCTACAAGCCAGCTAACACCGGCCGCCAAGCAGACAACCGAAATCATCTACGCTGGTGGTACTATCTCTTCAATCGCCACAGCTGACGGGTACCGCGAAGGCGGTCATGTTATCGACCTCGTATCCGAGCTCGCCCGGCGCATGCCGACCTTTCGTGAGCGTTTCAGCGTGGGCAAACCTACCGTCGCCTACACTGGTCTGAGTGAGAACCTCGAGCCTAAATATTGGGCCATTATTGAAGAGCATGTCGCTAACGCACTCAAGCGCCATCCACACGCCATCCTGATCACACACGGTACCGACAGCATGGAACAAACCGCCCGCTATCTGCAAAAGAAATTCCTGCCGGTGATTACTAAGCAGAAAACCAAGATCATTATTACAGCCGCCAACGACGACATTCTTCATCCCAAGACTGACGCGTGGGAAAACCTCATGTTCTCGTTTGAAAGCGCCTCAAGCAATGCTCCCGCCAATGTCTACGTGGCCTTCCGCGGACGGTTGATCCCAGCCGATGTCGTCGTAAAGGAGCCGTTCAACGGCCGCGAGATGAACTACGCCTCCATGAAGGACAAAGCCTATCAGGAATCGATGAGCCGGGTCAAAAATCACTCCGACTGGCTCATTAGTAAACTCGAACGAGTGTTCGAGGGCGTCACCCCCGACACTGCCCGGGTGAAAGCCTATGATGTGAGCATCTTCCGCGAAGACCACCATGAGTTCCTAGCCGATATCGAGGCTCACCCTACCCGCGCCGTTCTACTAAACCTCTATCATTCAGGTACCGCCAACACCGAGAACCCGCGCATGTCGGTAGCCAAGCTCATTAAGAAGCTCCGCACCGAGCGCAAAATCGTTTCATTCGTGGTCACCGAGAATAACTCGCCGGTGGACCTTCACGCCTACGAAACCTCCGTCCAGATGCGCCTCGCCGGCGGCGTTCCGCTCTACGACATGCCCCGCGAGGTTGCGCTAGCCAAGCTGCAATACCTGGTAAAAAGCGCGACTACTCCTGTAGCTCTCATTCAAGAGATGCTCAAAGCACGGGCTGATGAAATTGATGAGAATCTAATCATCTCTGACGACATCCGCCAGCTGATCAAGCTCTACAAAGGCTAAATAAATCCAAATAAAATGGTCGGGGTGAGAGGACTCGAACCTCCGGCCTCAGCGTCCCGAACGCTGCGCGCTACCAACTGCGCCACACCCCGACATCAATGCTTTTTTTATGAACCAAGTTATCGTACCCTAAACGCGCGCGTTTTGCTAGCCAAAAGGCGCGTTTGGGTTACAGGTTCACTCACCAATAAACCAAAACGGTTTGGGCAGGGTTCGGCGGACCGGCGCCGCAGCCGGGCGCACCCGCCGCGCACTCACAAACTCCTCCGCGAGCACGGCCGGCCAGTTGGCCTTGAGCCAGCGCTTTTGCTGCTGGTACAGCTCAAGCAGCCCGCGCTCGGCAAATTCCCGACGCATCACCCCACCGGCATGGGGGTGGGCCTGGGCCTGGGCTAGCGGCGAGTTAAAGCCGTGGGCGTAGTGAGTAAGTTCATGAAATATTGTAGCTTCTACTACGAATTCTGGTATGTCCGAGCGGCGAAAGATGCCGTTCATAGTAATAATTGTGATGGTGTGGTCATGAGGGTCAAGGCTAATCGAGCCCAACCGCCGCTTAGACCGGCGCCCAAAGACTATCCGGACATCGTTTTCTTGCGCCACCTCAGGAAAATAGTTGTCCCAGATCTTATCAAGGATAGCCTGCAACCAGGCTTCGTCGCGTTTCATACCACCTCACTTTGCTGCTCACGCAGCTCATCTTGCTCGCCGGTGCCGTAATAGCGGATAGCAGCACAAGTATGCAGCGCGGACGGATTAGGGGCAAATTGCCGGGTACGGATGAGGTCTGCCATAGCCGCAAGCTTTGTCCGGTGATTACGCAAAATCGTATCGGTTAGCACCGCTTGCCCCTCCACCATGGTCACTACGTAATCCAAAACCACTTCAGAAAGTGCCGAACCACGCAGTTGTTCATAGGCTAATGCATAGGTTCTGAGCTGGAAATTGTCCTTTGCCTGCTTCGAAAGCTTCTCGGCATCGGTCTTGCCGCGGCCAGTCTTGAAGTCTCGTATCTGTACCCCCTCGGCGGTTTCAAACAGCGCATCGATTTTGCCCCGCAGCCGCAGCTTAGCCTCAGGAATCTCAAACCGGATCGGCACCTCGCTGCCAATGATGCGGCGACCGGTAGCGGGTTCGCGTCGCAAAAATTGATCTAATGTCGCATGCGCCAAACTCAGATCGGCCTCGGCAGCCAGTCGGTCGGTGTAACCACGTGTGCTCCAAGCTTCATCGAGTGCCAAATGCAGTTCCGCCGGGTCCGCCATCTCCCCGGCGAGCTGTGCCCGGTAGTACAGTTCAAACGCCCGGTGAAGTACGCTACCGAAAGCCAACTGTGGACCCATGGGCTGCGCGATTCGCAACACCTGTTGTATATAAAACTCAAACGGACAGAAATCGTAGCCACCCAAAGCCGTAACACTTAACTCAAGCCATCCATCTTCGGTTTCAAATGGTAGCTTTTTTGACTGATACTGATCACTAATCGGATAAAAGTGTTGTATTTTATCCAACACTTTTAGTGTCTCACTAGCCTCAGCGCCCACCAAAGCCACTCGCTTTTGGATCTCATCGACGCCGAATATCTCCTGGACAAAGGCACTTACCTGCTGCTTGGCCCCAGACGCAGTTGCGACCGGCGCACTAATAATGAGGTGCCGCTTAGCCCGGGTCACCGCTACATACATTAAGCGTCGCTGTTCGTGATCCGGGGGCAGGTCGGTACCCGCCACCAAGCCGTCGGGCAGCTTCTGGCCAAGCGCCGACCGAGCTCCCGACCAGCTGCGCTGAGTGGCGCCAATCAGGTACACCGTTTCGAACTCCAGGCCTTTGGCCGCATGCACGGTCAGTAGCTGCACCCCGCCGGCATCACCCACGGGCTCTGCCACTTCGATCACGGGGGGTTTCGGGAAATCCTCAAGATAGGCTGCCAGATACGGCGATAAGGCTGTAGCTTCGAAGCCTTGCATCTGCTCGAGAAGGCGCCCCAGATCCTCAAACACCCGCTGGACGCGACGGGTCTGGATCCCGTCCTGGGCCCGCAGTTGGAGGCGCTCTGCCAAGCCGGTGTCAAAAAACAGCCGAAACGCCAGCCTGCTCACCGGCACTTCGGCGGCCCAACCCCGCCATTCATCAAGGGCTCGCACCAACTCCTGAGACTGTTCAGCCTCATCGCCGCGTAACGCGTCTTCGAGCGGCACCAACTGGTCGCGGGCCGCATCCATAACCCGGCGCAAATCCTCGGCCCGCCAGCCCACAAACGGCCCCATCATCACATGCGCTATGGCCTCGTCACTCGCCTGCCACACCAGCCATTTCAAGAGATACCATAAAGACAGCGGTTCGGGCTGCTCAAAGACATTGGCCGTCGTGGAAATCGCGTATGGCAGATTGTGGCGAGCCAACACCTTAGCGAGTGCACGCAGCGGCGCATGTGTGGCCGCAAGTACTGCAATACTACCGGGAGCCTCACCGCCCGCAACCCGCTTCCGGATAGCAGCCACTACTCCCTCCTGCTCGGCCGCGGCATCGGCGTAAGGGGCAAATTCAACTAAGCTGTCATTATGAAGCGCCACCAAACGCTTATTCACGCCTAGCCGCTCCTCCAGCCGGGCCGGGTTGTTGTGCTGAATGAGACGGTAGGCCGCATCGAGCACCGCCTGCCCCGAGCGGTAGTTGCGCACGAGCACGGCTGGCTTACCCAGGTCGAAGTGTTCCTGAAAGCCCAAAATATTTCCGATTTCGGCTCCCCGAAAGCCATAAATTGCCTGATCATCATCCCCCACTGCAAAAATATTGCCTCCACGCCCCACAAACGTGCGCAAAAGCCCATCCTGGACAGCATTCGTATCCTGGTACTCATCCACCAGCACGTAACGGAACTCTCTGGCCAGGCGGGCCGCCAGATTAGAATGCTGTTGTAGGATTTGGAGCGGCAAGTACAACTGGTCGTTGTAATCGTAGACCCCTGTCTCAGCCTTCACTGACTCATATAATGTATATAACCGGGCCAAATCAGCCTGCTCGGCCACGTCTGCTGGATGAAGATCCGAAGAATTAGTTGTAAGCGCGGCAACGTATTCGCTATACCGTGCGGCCGAAACGCCGGCATTTTGCAGCTGGCCGATGTAATCCACCACCCCTTCCAGGAACTCATATATATCCGTCTGCGACGGGTAATACTCCAGTGCTATCCGGCCAAGGTGTTGTTTGAGTAGCAATGCTTTTTGGACATCATTAATGAGACCCCCGCGAACTGAGCGGCCAATGTGCATGGCAAACCGACCCAAGAGCTCCGCTCCAAAGGCATGAAACGTCAGCACCGGCACCTGGAACGATTCCCATCCAATCAGATCGTATAGCCGCTCCTGCATTTCGCGGGCGGCTTTTTCTGTAAACGTCAGCGCCAGGACTTCGCTGGGCCTAGCTTTCTTCTGCTGCAGCAAGTATGCGATCCGCCTGGTAATCACCTGGGTCTTGCCCGTGCCGGCGCCGGCAATCACAAGCATTGGGCCCTCATCATGCAACACCGCTTCCCGCTGCTCGGGATTAAGCCCCTCTAATATATCCATATCTATATTCTACCAGTTAGCGCCCCCGCGCGCGTCAAACCTGAAAATGGTATAATAACCATAAGAGGTAAAAGTGTCTGACCTGATATCTCACATCGCCAGGCTTGTCCCCTATGCAAAGCGGCCGAAACACCTGGGCAGCTTCGTGACGGCTTATGTCTATGAGCCACCGGCCGATGATATAGGCGCCCGTCTTGGCAATTTGTACGTTGTGGTTGAAGTCCTTATATCCGGACGGGCCAGCGAGGAAGTGGTGGACCTGATTATCGAAACCGTCGGCGAAAAGTACTACAACGACGCCGGCGATGAATCAGATCCGCTCGTCCGCTTTGAAGCTTCCATTAAGCAGCTCAACCACGCCCTCTCGGAGTACGTCGGCAAGGGCAACGCCGCCTGGATCGGCAAACTCAGTGCCGTCGTATCGGTGCAGGCAGGCCGCGAGCTCCATGTGGCCCAAACCGGCTCGGCCGAGGCCTTCCTCTACCGGGGCAAGGCCGTGTCGCGGATCAGCCTGGCCGAAACCGGCCGGCCCGCCACGCCGTCCAAAACCTTTGGCTCAATCGCTACCGGCGAACTCGAGATCGGCGACAAACTACTCATTGCCACCCCTGCCCTCGTGCACCATGTACCCCTAGCCAAGCTGCAGACGCTCATTAGCCACGCTGGGCCAAATGCTGCCATCGCCGAAATCAGCCAACTGCTTCAAGGCGCGGTCACGAGCCGGATCGCAGCCCTGGTGGTAGAAGTGACCACCCCAGAGCTAGCCGCGCTCAAAGTCCGCTCCGATGAGCCCGAGGAAATCCAGCTCAGCTCCAACGAGAACCTTACCGACACCGCTATCCGCGTGGCCACTCCCCTTGCCGAATCCACTGCCAATACTTCCAAAAAACTTTTGGCAAAGGGAAAAACCGGCTGGGACAAACTCCGTCCCAAACTCCGGGCCCTCACGCTGGTGGCTGTAGCAGCACTTCGAAATGCCTTGTCCACGTCCAAGGGCCGGAAGGCGTTGGGCATTACCGCCCTGGCCGCCGTCATCTTAGTCGTTGCCGCTTTTTGGATGGCCGCCGGCCGCCAAGCCGACCAAAAAACCTTTGCCGAGTACCAAAAACTCTACGAGCGCTACCAAGAAGCCTCTCTTGCCAGTTCAGACAGCCAAAAGGCCGCAGCCCGGACTACGCTTGCCGATGTAAACAAGCAACTGAATGCGCTATCTGGAAAGACCGGCACGCTCAATGCCGCCCTTAAGAATAATCCGCTACTCCAAGACGAACCCACCACCGTAGCTGCCTTCAAGGCCCTGGTAGCAGACCAGATCGACCAGCTCGACGGCCTCATAAAGGTCAGCGCACTCACCCTAGCCGACATCGACGGCAAGAAGGCCAAACCAGCGCACTTTGAGTCCGACGGCACCAACGCCTATATCTTTGACGCGGCCAATGCCAACACGCTCTCGATTGTGAACCTCCAAACCGGGGTCCAGAAATCCTCCGAGGCCGACACCAGCAAGCTTGGAACCATTAACGCCACCACGCTCTCGGCCGGCGGCGACGGCATCTACGTCCTCACCGACAAACCGGCAGTCTGGTTCTACCGCTTCGCCGATGATTCGCTCACCCAGCAAGCCATTTCCTATAGCGACTGGCCCAAGGCCACTTCGATTGCCTCTTACGGCGCCAACCTATACCTGCTTGGCGACGGCACAGTCTACAAGGTGGTAAAGGGAGGCACCGGCTACTCACCCAAGGCCGATTACCTCTCAACCACCCAAACTTCCGGCACCAGCACTAGCCTCGCCGTCGATGGGTGGATCTACGTGGTCACCGGCAACAACCTCAACCGCTTCCTAGCCGGCACCCTCAAGCAAACCCTAGCCATCCCAAGCGGCGCGGGCACGGTGACGTCACTTCGCTCGACGGCCGGCGGCAGCGTCATCATCGGCACGGGCAGCAAGAACGGCCGGATCATCATCTGGACCAACACCGCCGATAAGCTCACCTTCGATAAGCAAATCGAGATCAAAGACGGCGGCACGCTCTACGACGCCACCTACGACGCCCACCTCGGCAAAGTCTTTGCCACTATCGGCGGGCGGCTGGTCAGTTTCTCGCTGAAGCCCTAGAGCCGCTCGGGCGCGCTGATGCCGAGAATCGTCAGGCCGTCGCGCAACACATCCGCGTACAACCCCACCAATCGGAGCCGCATAGACTCACGCGCATCACCTACCACTCGGTTGGCTTCGTAGAAGCGGTTAAACACCTGGGCGAGTTCATACAAGTATGTACAGATATGATGCGGCATCAGTTCGTCGGTGGCGCGAGCCACCACGTCCGGATACTCAGCGATCTTGCGTGCCAGTGTCCGCTCATCCGCCTCAAGGTCCGAACCGGCCTTCGCCTGAGCCTCCCCGGCTTTTGCCAGAATACTGCGGGCGCGAGCGTGCGCGTATTGGAGGTACGGCCCGCTATTGCCCTCTAAGCTCACCGACTCCTTCGGGTCAAAGATGATGTCTGCCCCCATCCGCTGCTTCAAGAAGGAGTACTTCACCGCACCGAGCACCACTTGTTCATCATCCCGGCCGGTGGCCGTCTTGCTGGCCCCAGCCGCAGCCTCGAGCACATCTACAGCCCGAAGGAAGTTGCCCTTGCGTGAGCTCATCTTTACCCCACCCGCCAGCTTCACGTTGCCATGCGTGAGGTGAACCGTGCGCTCGGCCAGTTTGGGCTCAAACTGCTCAATACTCTTGAGCACCACTTTCATATACTCAATGATATCGTTGCCGGTAATAATGACCGACTTGTCGTAATGGTAGTCTTCCCATTTGCGAATACTCAGGCCCACATCCTTGGCTTCATAGGTCGGCAGGCCGTTTGAATTAATAAACACCCGGGTATGGAGGCCGTATGGTTCGCCTTCAAACACCACTGCTCCGTCGCTCTTCTTATATACTCCCTTGTCCAACTGCTCCTGGACGGTCTTAAGTCCGGTGGGCGCCGTCTCGCTTTCAGGGTAATATTTCTCAAACGGTGTGCCAATGCGCTCATAAAACGCGTCAAAGTAGTCATAACTCCACTTCCGGCAGGTCCAATACACCTGGGCAAACGCCGACTCGTGGTCATGTTCTGCAAACAGATCATAGACCCGCTTGTTGAGCTTCGTAATTTCAGCCTTAGCGGCTTCGTCATCTTCGTAGGCAGCAGTACCCGCCACGTAGCACTTAGCCATCCACTCCGAGCGCCCCCCGGCCGGCACGTCCGCCAGCTTATCAGGATATTCACCGCCGAGCTCCTTCAAGATTGCCCACATCGTCTTACCGACGTGCAGGCCCACATCACCACCGAAGTTCACGCGGTGCACCTCGCCGCCGGCCTGCTCAAACAGGTTCGAGATGGCCGCCCCCACCACGCTCGTATAAATATGCCCCGCGTGCAAAACCTTAAACGGATTGGGGTCAGAGTATTCGGTCACGATTACCTGGTCCTTGTATCCCATATGTTTGGCCTTCGGCGCCGACTCGGCGAGTTCTATCATGGCCTTATCGCCGAGCGTCAGGTTAATGAACCCGGGACCTGCAATCTGGATATCCTGCACGCCGGACAAGCCTGAAGTGAGTGCCGCCACCAACTGCTCAGCCACCTCGCGCGGTGGGCGCTTCAGATCCTTGGCATAGACCATGGCCGCATTCGTCGCAAAGTCGCCAAATTTGGCATCTGGCGCGTAGCTCACATCCAGCCGGCCGGGGTCCGAATCGTTGCCCAGCGTGTCGGCCACAATCTGGCCAATAAGGCTTTTGAGTTCATTAAGCGTCATAAGTAAGGCTGATTATACAGGCGTACAGGTTCGAATACCATTGATTCCCATATATAATGAGCTTCATGAAGCTTCTAGCCAAAAACCGACGCGCCTCTTTCGACTACGAGATCACCGAGCATCTCGTGGCCGGGCTTGTGCTGTCCGGTGATGAGGTAAAGAGCCTACGCGCCGGCCACGGCAGCCTCAAGGGCTCGTTCATTGCTCTGCGCGAAAACGAGGCCTATGTAAACAACGCCCATATCACGCCTTACGCCAAAGCATCCAACCCCAAGGACCTCGACCCCACCCGCGCGCGCAAGCTCCTGCTGCACCGCCGCCAAATTGACCAGCTCATCGCCCACAAACAAGCAGGCCTCAGCGTCGTCCCTACTGCCCTACTGCTCGACGGGAAGTTGGTAAAATTAGAAATCGGCGTCGGCCGCGGCAAGAAACGCTACGACAAACGCGAGGCCATAAAACGCCGTGACAC
>DATAMV010000003.1:0-8667 GCA_036266515.1 Candidatus Saccharimonadia bacterium | reverse complement strand
AGGACTTTCAAAGCTAGCGGCGGATGAGCTCAAGAGTACGCTCAATCTTTCGCCTGTCGCTACCGCGCGCATCCGCAAGCGTGAACAGCTGTGGGTTCAGACTTCTGACCCTGCCGGCCTTTTGAGCTTGCGCATGCCCGAGGATGTATTTGTGGAGGCCGACCGGATCAAGCTCGTCGGTCAGGATACGGATTTGAAGGCACTTGTGAAATTACTCTCGCGTCCCGAGACCTTGGGTGCGGCTGTGCGCGTATACGAACATTTGGCCGGCCGTCCCCTGCCCGGCCGGATCGTGTTTCGGGTAGTGGCGCAGGCCGACGACGTATCGTGGCGGGATTATCGCCGCGTAGATTTGCAGACAGCCGCTCAGACCGGCATTGCCCGCGCGTACCCGGGTTGGAGGCTCAACGCTGAAGAGGCGCCGATTGAAGTGTGGCTGCATCAAGTGGGGCGGCAGCTGGCGGTGAGCCTGCGGCTGACGCGGGCGCTCCACATTGCGCGCCGCGACCGGGTTGTGGAGCGTGAAGCGGCACTGCGGCCGACCATCGCCGCGGCCATGGTGCTGGCGTCGCGGCCGGGCGACGAAGACGTGTTTTTGGACCCCATGTGTGGCAGCGGCACGATTCTTTTGGAACGCGCCCAGGCCGGCCGCCACGGCCTGCTTCTCGGCGGCGATATTGATGCGGCGGCAGTGCGCGCGGCGCTGGCCAACTTTGGCCCCCGCCACAAACCGCGGCGCATCGAGCGCATGGACGCGCGCAAATTGCCGTTGGAAAACGCTTCTGTTGATAAATACGTGTCGAACCTGCCGTGGGGTATCAAAATCAACAAGCCTGAAGATCTGCCGGTGCTGTATGCCCAGATACTGGCCGAGGCGGTGCGTGTAGTGCGGTCCGGCGGGATTCTGGTGCTTTTAACGAGCCAATGGGACCTGCTCAAGCGTTTGGTCAAGGCACAGCCCAAACTCAAGTTCGATTATACGGTGACGAATATTGAGGTGATGGGACGCCGGGCCGATATGTTTGTGCTGCACCGGCTCTAGCGCTTTTTGGGTTTGGGTAGGGGTACGGCGCCTGCTGTGACGCGTACAAGCTCCGTCATCCATTCGTGATCTTCCCAGCGGTCTTCAGGAATACGAAAATACAATTTTGAGCCCGGGTAGGCCGGAGCTTCGTCGGGTGTGCCGATGTAGGTGCGGCCCGCGTCTGTGGGCTTAATGAAGAGCTGGTCGTCGCACACAAAGGCAACGACTTTGTCGTCGCAGTAGAGGGCGTATTCGCCAAACATTTTGCGGCTGCGGATATCGCCGGCCGAAGCTACTTGCTCGGTTATAAAATCGATGGTGCGCGCGTCGGTTGCCATGGTTCAACTATACGTCAAACGTGGATTCGTCGATGAGCTCTTGGCCGATCTGGTCCGAAATATGCCGAGCGGTGGCGGCGATGGTTGCGGGTAGTTTGGCCTGCTCGTCGGCATTAAAAGGCTTTAGCACATACACTTCGCTCGGCTCCACCGCGCGGTCGTTGAGGCTAATGCCGAACTTGAAGCGTACGAAATCCAGGCCGATATGGTGGATGAGCGAGTTTACGCCCTGGTGTCCAGAGCCGCTGCCGCCACGGCGTACGCGCAGACGTCCGAAAGGCGTGTCAACGTCGTCAAACACCACCCAGACGTCGGCTGGCGATACCTTATAAAACTGCATAATGCGCTGAGCGGCTTCGCCGGAGAGGTTCATCATGGTCTGCGGCTTGGCTAGAATAATTTTTTGGCCCTCATGATCGGTAATGACTACCTCAGCCTTGAGCTTCGCCTCATTTTTCCAGGAGCCTCCTAGCATCTCGGCGAGTTCGTCTGCCACCATAAACCCTGCGTTATGCCGCGTTTTGGCGTACTGTGGCCCAACATTTCCAAGGCCGAGGATGAGTTTCATTTAGGTATTATTTGCCCGTTAGTTTTCTTGCCCTGGTTCTGTCACTGATAACGGTGCCAAAATCATCCGGGCGGGTGGAAATCTGAACCGGCTCGGCACCGTCTATAACTACCCACACAGGGCTCCCCGGGGTGAGATGGTTATCGGTCATAAATTCAAGGGCTTTCGGGGTAAGCCCCGTGGGGTTACTTAATCCCCTGTCCCATTCCGGGACTGTGTCTCTCATGGCGTCAAACTCTTCTGTATTGAGCTTGAAGAGAGTGGCGCCGGCTTCTGGTCCGGTCGGGTTTTCTGGAACGGGTGGAGTATAGGCTCCGCCAAAATTCTCAGGGGTTGTATCGAGCTGGTAGGCGGCTCTGCCGTGGCCCACTCTTACCGTGACAGGCTGCCCCCATTCAAGATCGTGAAGCTGCATGAATTCGCGAGCCGCGCGGGATAGCCCGGCCGGATTATCGTCGGAACGTTCTCCCTCTGGGATTCGGGCTGTCATGAGAGCAAAGACATCTGGGCTCAGTTCGAGAACCTGTGGTTTATCGGTCTCCGGCGTTCCAGCCGGCTCTCCGTCGCCGCTCACTTCAGGGACATCGTCGTCTGCAAAAAGCTTAGAGAAAGTCGCATCTTCGTGTCCATCGCCCATATGTTCAGTCATCGTACGCAACCCTTCTTGATTATCTAGGGTAATGATATCAGCTTTGTGCGTCTTTACGGAGCTTTTCGACCTTAAACCCCCGGCTTTTGGCGGGACCGCCGCGGCGCAGGTCTTCGCCGTGCTTGTGTCGGAATTCGAGGCTAATGGGGGTGCCGGTAAAGTCCCAGGTCTCGCGAATGTTATTTTCGAGATAGCGGCGGTAGCCAAAGTGAATCAAGTCCGGGTAGGTACAGAAAAACGTAAAACTAGGCGGATTGGTCCCGGTCTGGGTGGCGTAATTGATCTTGGGCTGGCGGCCCTTGAGGCCGGCCGGCGGCTGCTTTTCGACGAGTTTTTCGATGAGGCGGTTGAGGGGGCCGGTTGCAACCTGGGTGGTGCGGCGTTCGGCAATCTGGACGGCTAGCTCCAGAAGTTGCGTCACGTGGAGGCCCTGCGTGGCTGAGGTATACACGAGCGGTGCCCACCAAGCGAACTGGAAGTCTTGTTTGAGTTTGGCGGTGAAGCGGGCCTGCGTGTTTTCGTCTTTTTCTTCAACTGCGTCCCATTTGTTCATGACGATAATGAGACCACACCCAGCCTCGAGGATTTGCCCGGCCAGATTCAGGTCGGTAGCGACGCCACGCTCGGAGGCATCGAGCACCAGCACGCAGACATCGGCGCCATGGACAGCGCCGAGGGTGCGCAGGGCGCTGAACTTCTCGACACCCGGCTCAATTTTGCCGCGGCGGCGCAGGCCGGCCGTGTCTACGAGCTCAATAGCCTTGCCTTTGTATCTGATGATTTCAGCGGAAGTGTCGCGGGTGGTGCCGGGTACGTTTGAGACCACGGCCTTTTGTTTGCCTACGAGGGCGTTGAGCAGACTCGATTTACCAACGTTGGGTCGCCCGATGAGCGCGAGCCGCAGCGGTGCGTCTTCGGCCGGGGCGGTGCCGGTGGGCAGGTGCTTGATGACCGCATCGAGCAGGTCGCCGGTGCCGCGGCCGTGGATGGCCGAGACGCCGATGATGGTGGAGATGCCGAGACGCCGCCAGGTATCAACATCGGTGCCGTGGGCAGTGTCGATTTTGCCGAGCACTAGGATCACGGGTTTGCCGGATTTGAGCGCGAGGCGGGCGGCCGCCTGGTCGTCTGAGGTGATCATTGTAGCGGCGTCCACGACCACGATAATCACCTCGGCGGTGCCGGCGATCTGCTTTACCTGATCTTGAGCCTGCAGCTCGATTTCGCCACCGGCTTTGGACAAGCCAGCCGTGTCGACCAGCGTAAAGTGCTTGCCGCTCCAGCTAACCGCACCGTAATTGGCGTCACGGGTGGTGCCGGCAGCGTCATCAGTGATGGCTGCCCGCTGGCCGATTAGCCGGTTAAATAGGCTTGATTTACCGACGTTCGGCCGGCCGACAATTGCCACAATTGGGGCGCTCATTGATTCGATTTCCAGATTATAGCCATTGCCAGGTATGTCCGATCCAGTTGGTTAGCGTGGTGGTAGCGCCGAAGCGGTCGCTTGCACCGAGTATTACGGTAATCACCGCATGCCCGTTTATACGAGTAAGGCCGACGAAACATTCGCCGGCAGCGGGGGTGTACCCTGTCTTTATACCATAAAATTGGCCCGTCGCCAAGAGTTCGTTGGTGGTATTGAAGGAGTAGACCCGGCCGGAGCTGCTCGTCATGGTGCCGGAGGTGTGGGTGACGATACCAGCGAGGATGGGGTTTTTGATAGCAAGGGCCGCGATTTTGGCCAGCGACGAGGCGGTGGTGTAGTTGCCCTCATCTTGGAGTCCACTGGCGCTGGCAAAATGCGTGTCCCCGATCCCCCACTCGGTCATCTTCGCGTTCATCTTCGCTGCGAATTTTGCCACACTGCCGCTGTCGGCGATGGCCAGCGCGTCGGCGGCATCGTTGGCGGAGGGCACGAGCATGGCTTCTAGGACGTTGCCAAGCCGGAAGCTGTCGCCCGGCACCAGGCCGATGGTTTCGGCTTCGGGCGGATAGCTTGGCAGCGCCGGCACGATGAAGGTTTCGTCGGGTGAATGGCGGCCGAGAATCACGAGTGCCGTTGCAAGCTTGGTAACGCTGGCGATTGGGCGCTTTTGGGCAATGTTTTTGGCGTACAGAACGGTGCCGGTATCGGCGTCAATGGCCATGGCACTGGGAGCGGGCACGTCGATGGTGGCATCTGACATGCGTACGGGCGGCGCGACAAATGGTGCTGGGATGGGGGCCGGGGCGGTTTTTGGGGGCGACGAGATGCCCGAGCCGGCGGCTATGAGACGAGCGCGTGTGGTGGACGAAACGTGCGTCCAGAGGCCCGTGAGGTGGAGCGCGAGAATGAGTGCAAGTGTGAGTGATTTCACGAGGCCACCTTCGGTGCGGGTAGTTCGCGCCATTGGCCGCTGGCGAGTTTGCCGAGCTCGTAGCTGCCGATGCGGGTACGGTGCAGGCGTTCGACACCGTACCCGAGAGCTCCGAACGTGCGGCGCAGCTGGCGGTTGCGGCCCTCGCCGATCGTAACCGTGACATTACTTCCGATGGCGCGTAGTACGGCCAGGCGGCTGAGGCCGTCTTTGAGCACCACGCCGCGTTCAAGTTTGGCTTGGTCTTCAGGACTTAGAGCTTTGGTAAGGGTTAATTCATATTCCTTGGTCTTGCCAAATGACGGGTGCGTGAGTTGCTGAATAAAAGGACCATCATCGGAGAGAATGACCAGGCCGGAGGAATCAGTGTCGAGCCGGCCGGCAATCCGCAGTGCCGAACACTGTGCGGGCAGTAGCGCGTAGAGGGTGGGCTGGTCGGATTGGCGGGCGCGACTCGACACGTAGCCGGCGGGCTTATTGAGGGCTACATAGCGGTGGGCAGTGACCGGAACCAGTGGCCGGCCGTCGAGGGTTACGGTGGCGCCTGGGGTCACGGTAGCGCCCAGAGCGGCGGTTTGGGCGCCGATGCGAACCCGGCCGGCGGCAATAGCGGTGTCGGCGGCGCGGCGCGACAGGCCGCTGGAGCTCGCGACAAATTGGTTGATTCTCATGCTGCGCCCTCCGGCAGTGGCGGCAGGTCGGCCGTGGAAGCGAGCCCAAAGTGCTGCAGGAAGGTATGGCTTACCTCGTACTGCCATGGCCGTCCAGCCTCGTTTGAACGGCTGGTCTCGCTGATGAGGCCGCGCGCCATGAGGTTTCGGATCATTGCCTCAGATGCTACGCCGCGCACGTGTTCGATGCCGGCGCGCGTGATCGGCCCCCGGTAGGCAATGATGGCAAGCGTTTCGAGGGCGGCCCGGGTGAGGTCGCTGCGGCTGGTGTCTTCCAGGAAAGCACGCACTGTCTCGGCGGCTTCGGGTGCGGTCACGAGCCGGTAGGCGCCAGTGGCGTGCGCCAGGCGGATACCGCCGGTGAGGCGCTTGCCCAGCGCCTCCAGCGCTGTCTTTACTGCGGTCTCGGGTGCGCCGGTAACTGCGGCTAGCCGTTTGGGTGTGAGTGGCTCCCCGGCGCTAAACAGGATCGCCTCCAGGTCTCGCTCGAGATCCTGCTCAGACACGTACAGCCCCCAGGGTGATGTGACCAAACTGGCCGTTTTGCGATACCTGCGCCGCGCCGCTGCGCATGAGCTCAAGCACGGCCAGAAACGTCACGACGATTTCGAGCCGGTCGCGGCATTTGGCCAGGACTTCATTAAGGGCAAACCCATCGGGCAAGAGAGTTTTCAGCCGGCCCACGGCCGTTTCCAGGCTTAGGTGTGGGCTGCGGATGACTTTGGCCGGAGCGGCTGGTGCATCCTTGAGTGCGCGGGTAAACGCCTCGGTGAGACGTTCGAGGTCCAGGCGTGGTAGCGGCAGCTCGGCGATGTCGAGCTTGGGGCTTACCGGCCGCTCCCACGACCGGCCGTGAGGCTTGGCCAGCCATTTGGCTGCCTCCTGGAAGCGGCGGTATTCGGCCAATTCGGCCTCTAGCTGGCGCAGTTCCGAATCGGCTTCGGCCGGGTCGGCTTGCGGTAAAAGTGCCAGGCTTTTGATGTAAAGCAGGCGTGAGCCAAGTTGTAGGAATTCGCTCAAATCTTCGGCCGAGACGCGCTCGGACAAACCGCGTACGTATTTCAGATACTCGCCGGTGATGCGTCCCACCGAAATTGCCGACACTTCGAGCCGACTATGTTCGACAAGCTCAAGCAAAAGCCCCAGAGGACCTTCAAATTCTCCGACTGATACGGTGTGACTCACGACCTATCGCACTCCACGAACGAGCAGCTTATTTTGCGGCGCCAAGCGTTTCTTTGACAGAATTGACGACGTCTTCGAGCGTAACCTGCGATTTGATCAGATACTTATTGGCTCCCAGGCTTTCACCGCGCTGGCGGTCGGATTCCTGGCTGAGCGCGGTCATCATGATGACCTTGGTGTCTTTAGTTTCAGGAGTTGAACGCAGGATGTCGAGTACATCAAAGCCGGAAATCTTTGGCATCATCACATCTAGTACGATCAGGTCGGGGCGCTCACGAACGGCAGTGGCCAAAGCCTCTTCACCGTCGGAGGCGGTAATTACTTCATATGATTCGGCTGCGAACCGGGCCGAATAAATTTCGCGGAGGTTGACGTCGTCTTCGACTAATAGAATTTTTGCCATTGCCGCCATTTTATCTTAAGCACAATGAGGTTTGCAAGGGTTTGTCGCATGGTGTACCTACCTGATCCGTACCGGCACGCCGGTTTCGGTAGGCCTACTGGCGGGGGCACCGCTGGGGCTGGGCGCGGGGCTGAGGGCTGGGCCGGTTTCGCTGCTATCCTCGGGTACAGGCATGGCGATGGCGGCTGGTTTTGGCGCATCCGCGGCGGGGGGCTCGGGGGCGGCCGGTGCCGGAGTGGCCGCGCGAGCCGGCGCTGCAGTGGCGTCTTCGGGCGTGCCCGCTGCTGCTTGCATTTTCTCAACTTCGGTTTGGCTCAATCGCGGCAGCGTGAACTTGAACGTGCTCCCCTGTCCGAGTTTGGATTCCACCCAAATCCGGCCGTTGAAAGCCTCAATCAGCCGCCGGCAGAGGTAGAGGCCAAGACCGGTGCCGCCGATGGTGCGCGTGGCGGTGGAGTCGATGCGGTAGAATTTCTGGAACAGGTGGCCCACGTCTTCGGGTCCGATGCCAAGGCCGGTGTCGCTAATGCTGACGGTGACCTCCTTCTCGTTGCCGTCGAGCACTACTTTGATGCCGCCTTCCATGGTGAATTTCTTGGCGTTATCGATGAGGTTCATCACCACTTCGCGTAGGCGCTCAGGGTTGGCGGCTACGTAATACAGCGGCGACATGGCTTTGCCGCTTTGACCGCCGATTTGGTATACCAGCGTGAGGTTCTTTTGTTTAACCGTAAACTGCATGTCGTCGGTGGCACCTTCTAAGAGATGCCCGACATCCACGGCCTCCATCTTGCCGCCCAACTGACCCTCTTCGGCCTTCGTGACCGAAAGCAAGTCGCGGAAGAGCTCGCCCAAGTGTTGGATGGTTTCGTGAGCTTTGTCCAAATATTTCTTGGCCCGGTCGTCAATAGTCGCCACATTGGCATTCATGGCCAGCGAAATGTATCCCTCGATGGCCGCTACAGGGGTGCGCATTTCGTGGCTGGCCGTAGACACAAACTCGTCTTTTTGGCGCTCTACCTCTTTTTCTTGGGAGATGTCGCGAAACAGTGCGATGGCGCCCGATGGCTGCTTGTTTTGGTCAAAAATCGGCGAAACCGAGATACTCAGTTGTACTTTGTGGCCGCTGCGGGTAGTCATCATGATGTCCTCGCGCACCACTTCCTGCGCCTTCCTCCAGGCCTCGGCAAACGGATCATTGGCGTCGGTGAGTTCTTTGTCGTCGGCGGTTTTGAGCTGGAGTACCAAATTGTAATCAATGCTTTGGGCACTTGATTCGTCCCAGCCCGTGAGTTCCTGGGCGGCCTTATTAAAGAGCTGGATGCGGCGCATGCCGTCGATTACCATGACGCCCTCACCAATGCTCGACATGATGGCATCGGCCTTGAGCTGTTCGGTAGAGAGTTGGCCCGAGAGCCGTTCGAGTTTGGAAGTGTTGGCGCTGGCCCGGCTTTGGCGGCGCGAGATCCATA
>DATAMV010000002.1:0-2312 GCA_036266515.1 Candidatus Saccharimonadia bacterium | reverse complement strand
GCTCGCGGCCGGGGTGAGCTTTAGCTACGAGACCTGGCTGTCTGGGCTGTACGGCTGGCTTCAGAACACACTCCATACGCCGGGTCTGGGAAACGGTGCACAGGCGCTGGTGAGCCTCGTTTTCATGGTATTGCTAGCCGTATCCGCCTATTGGCTGGGGCGGTTGGTGAGTCTGGGCGCGGCGTGGCTGCGGTGGCCGGCCCGCGATGTGGCCATGGGCATTGGGGCGGCGCTTGCGGCCACCTTTGTGTTCCAGCTCGTGCCACTGGCCTGGGCGCTGGTCTTGGAGTGGCCACAGTTTTTCTATCACCCGCCGGCGATTACGGCCCGAGCCACCACTAGTCCCGCCGACAAGCCCGACGTGTATTACATTGTCCTGGACCGGTACACGAGCTCGGACGTGCTGGGTCAGCAGTTTGGGTTTGATAATAGCGATTTCGTGAATTTTTTGTCGAGTCTGGGGTACTACACCAATCCGTCGGCCCACAATAATTATCCGTATACGACCATGTCGATCGCCTCCACTATGGACGCCGATTATCTCAACGATATCGTGGGGAGTTTTAGCACCAAGCCCGAGCAAACAGTGGTGCCATTTAACCAGACCACGCATGAGTCCCCAGTCGCTCAGAAATTCAAAGATTTGGGCTACAAGTACACGTTAATTGGTAACTGGTACGAGACATCGAATTCTTCTGGGCTCGCTGACGAGACCTACCAGCGCACCGATACCATGACATTATTTGACCATCCATTTATTCTGAATAACTTTCCTAAGAATTTCCTAACTCAAGGACCGTTTTGGCGGTTTATCCGGGGTGGACTGCGCATCGGAAGCTTCAAACTCTTTGACATGGTGGATTACCAGAGTGTGGACATGACGCATTACGAGCTGCAATCGCTTAGAGATGTGGCAGCAAAGCCGAGCGGTGGGCGGTTTATTTTTGCTCATATTCTGGTGCCGCATGATCCATATTTTTTCAATGCCGATGGGTCACCAAATCCTAACCCCGATGGTGATAGCGTGGGCAAGCCGGTGAAGCAGAAATACCTGGGGCAGGTGCAGTTTATCAACAGCCAAATGAAAGATATTTTGACCCAGATTAATACAGCCAGCAGTGGTAAGGCCGTGGTAGTGCTGCAGTCGGATGAGGGGCCATACCCGACTCAGCTCGGCGACGATTTCGACGGTGTGGATGAGGCCGGTGAAATTAGTAATGGTGATATGCGCAAGTGGACTGACGCGAGTCTGGCGATGAAGTTTGGCAACCTGGCGGCCTACCACATTCCGGCGGCGGATTTTTCCACGCAGGCCGATGCGGCCGATTCGGTAAATGTGTTCCGGCTCGTGTTTAACACCTACTTTGGGACTGGGCTCCCCTATTTGCCCGATTGCTACTATGCTTATCCTGACGGCCGGGGCAGGTCGGAGCTGTTCGCAGACATT
The DNA here is from genome assembly GCA_036266515.1 of Candidatus Saccharimonadia bacterium. Taxonomy (GTDB): domain Bacteria; phylum Patescibacteriota; class Saccharimonadia; order UBA4664; family UBA4664; genus UBA5169. The sequence continues at coordinate 865 of DATAMV010000002.1, read as the reverse complement.
ACACCGCGGCTAACGGGACAGCCATCACCCGAGGCCTGCCGGGTGGATGGGAGCGTGAAGGAGTAGCAATGCAGGTTAGCGAAGATGAATTTTACACATTGGTGCAAAAAGCGGTAGCAGAAATTCCTGAGCGCTTTGCCAAGCATTTAAACAATGTGGCATTTCTGACCGCCGATGTGCCAACACCCCTGCAGCAGCGGGCCAGTGGGACGCTGCATGGTCGGGGGCAAGTGCTTTTGGGCCTTTATGAAGGTATCCCCCTGCCGCGCCGAACGGGCGGCTATAGCGGTGTGGTGCCGGATGTGATCACAGTGTTTCAGAACGCGCACGAAATGCTGGCGCCGAATGCCGAAGTGCTTGAACGGATGGTGCATCAAACCGTGTGGCATGAGGTCGCGCACTACTTCGGATTGGACCACGGGCAAATCCGCGCGCTCGAGCGCCCATGAAAACGCTCGCGACGATGTTTGGACTGATTGCCCGGCTGCGCGCCCAGGTGTGGGGCACGGTGGCCTTGAATACCGCGCTGGGGTTGGGGGCGGTGGTGCCGCCATTCTTGCTCAAGGTGATTTTGGACAAGCTTAGTACGGCGGCGCGCCATGGTTCGCCCACGGCTGCCTCGGTGCGGCTGATCGTGCTGGTGCTAGGTGGTATGTTGGTGCTGCGGCTGATGCTCGCGGCGGCGAGTTACGTTCAGGAACGGCTCTCGGACATACTCCGGATCGAAGCCATCATTGAGGTGCGGCAGAAGCTTTTTACCCATGTGTTGGGGTTGTCGGTTGATTATTATGAAACTCATCAGGCCGGCGAGATCGTTGACCGTATCACCCAAGGGGTTTATGAGTTTGGCATGTGGCTGCAGAAT
>DATAMV010000001.1:0-4542 GCA_036266515.1 Candidatus Saccharimonadia bacterium | reverse complement strand
AAGCAATGATTGGATACCTGCGCCAATACTGGGGGTAGTCGCTGCATCCACGCCGGCATAGTGCATCCGCAGCCCCATGTCCACGCCCCGGGTACCAGCCGTAAAGATCGTAGTTTGATACCCAGCCAGCGCTTCGAGCGGCACGTCCCACAGCCACGACACATCCCGGCCGTCAGCTGGATTATCGTTAATCACGAAGAGTACTCGCACCTCATCACGCCCCACCACAAACGTCTGCAGTACCTGGGCAAAACCGGCCGGGTTCTTAATGAGCAATAGGCAGAGCGTCTTGCCATCAATCTCTACCTGCTCCACCCGGCCAAATGCTGCTTTGGTGCGGCCGAGAGTCTCTTGCATCGCCGGTACTGGCACACCCATAACGGAACCTAAGCTCACCGCCGCCAGAGCGTTGTAGAGATTGTAGGTACCGGGCAGCGGGAACATAAACTCGTGGCGCTTGCCGCTAATTGCCAGATTAAACCGGCTGCCCTCGCGGTCAGCCTGCTCCACATTCGTAATCACAACCGACGGCTTGGGCCGGGCAAAATCGCCGTTTGGACAATGGTAATGGCCAATGTGACCATAAAACACCCGGTCAAACACCAGGCGGTTGCGGCAGAGCGGACAACGATCTGAGTCGACCGCGGTTTGATGGGTACCCACGGCATTCACCGGCGCGCCCTCGATCCCAAAATAATGCACCTTAGCCGGGTCCTTTGCGTATTTATCGAGGCTCGCCACCAGCGGGTCGTCGGCATTGAGGTGCAACTCAGCCGAGGTGTGCGCAATGCCCTCGCCGATCAGCTTGGCCGTGGTATCAAGCTCACCGTAGCGATCGAGCTGGTCGCGAAACAGATTGGTCACGATGATATGACGCGGCCTGAGCAGTGGCGCGACCAGTCGCAGACTGGCCTCATCCACTTCAAACACCCCCACTGTAGCATGGCGCATGCGGCCACGCGCGTTGGCCGCCGAAAGCAGCGCCGAGGTCACCCCCCGCTTCAGATTCGAGCCACTGCTATTCGTAACCACCCGCATCCCGGCCGCTTCCAGAAACTCCACGACCAGTTTAGTCGTGGTAGTCTTGCCGTTGGTTCCAGTCACCATGATTACTCCGTCGGTGAGGCTAGCCGCCAGCTTTTCCTGCACGCGCGGATCAAGCCGGTCGGCCACAAGCCCTGGCAGGGCTTGACCACTGCCACGCCCGAGCCCGCGGCTTAAGCCCGCAATCAGCTTGGACGCGGCAAGAGTAATCGGTAAAAGCATGGCCTCATTATACGCCAAGGAATGGCCGGACAAGCGCGACGGCCTCAGCCTGTGGGTCCTCGCCAAGCCAATGAATTTCGCGGTTGCGCTTAAACCACGTCACTTGTTTTTTGTAGAGATTCAAGTCTCCGCGGACAAAATCCGCCGCGCCTTCGGCCGGTGTTTTACGTCCCAAAATCACGTCTTTAAACGCTCGGTACCCAATCACGTCAAAGGCCGAACTGTCCCAACCATACTGTTCACCAATTCGGCGCACCTCATCAATAAAGCCTTGGGAAAGCATTTTTTCGACTCTTTGTTCAATTCTCATTTGAACAATTTCTTTGCTCAATAACAGCCCCAAAGCCAAAACATCGCTCCTCACCGCGCTCCTCTTTGAACGCGGCTGTCCAGCCGTTTCAAGCGCCCGAATCACGCGCCGGCGGTTGGCGAGATCCACACTTTCATAGGCCTCAGGGTCGGTCTCGCGCAACCGAATACGCAAAGCCTCGTCGCCCATTTGTTCAAGTTTGGCACGCAGGCCCGCGTCGCTTGCGCCCGGAAAATCGTAGTCATATAACACCGCATCCACATACATACCACTCCCCCCGACGAGAAACGGTACCCGGCCCCGGGCCAGAATCTCGCGCTCGGCCACCCCCGCCAGCCGCTTAAATTCCGCCGCCCCCAGCCGCTCGCCAGGATCCACCACATCGAGCAGGTGATGCGGCACCTCGGCCTGCTCCTCGGCCGTCGGTTTGGCCGTACCAATATCCATGCCGCGGTAGATCGTACGCGAATCAGCGCAAATAATCTCACCATTAAACCGCTTTGCCAAATACAAGCTAAGGTCGGTTTTGCCAGAAGCTGTTGTACCTACAATTGCAATCATTCGTTGTCTTTTCGTCTACAAATTTAATGATATTTGAGGCGGTTCTTGCCCTTCCGGCCACCACAGCAGCTTCTCGACATCCACGCTCATATCCTCACCCACCTCCACGCCCTCAGCCCGCAGTGCCGCCGCCTGGCCGCTGCGCCCACCATAATAACCGGCAGCCAATCCACCGCTCTTATTCACCACCCGCTGCCACGGCAAGTCTTCGGGGCCAAAGTGAGCCACGCCACCCACAATACGAGCTGCCCGCGGGTTACCACATAGCGCGGCAATCTGGCCGTAGGTCATGACCCGTCCGGCCGGGATTTGAGCCACTAACTCATAAACTCTCTGGGCAAAGCCATCATCGTTCATATGCGTATCCCTAGGGTAAAGTTTAGCGCCAAATGCATCCCCCTCAAAAGTTCGAGGTAGCGAGGCTCATTCTCCACCTCTGCGACCAACTCCAGAACTTTCTTTACTTCCTCATCCTCAAATCCAACACTACGTGCCCGCTTAGACCATTCGCCAGCAGCAAACGGCTGCGTTAATTTCCAGCGGACCCATGCATTCCAAACCTCAATGGTAGCTTCATCTGCCAATGCTAGCTCCTCCACATCCGGCGGTCCCCCAAACACTGCAGCCACATGGCGAGTGTACACCAGCCTCGGCCGAAGAACCGATTCCTCTACAATCTTTAGAGCTAACCGCAGTGGTTCATCAGTACGCAGGCCGATCTTGGGGGCCATATCATCAAACAGCCTATTCCAAGCTTCATCGAGGTAACTATGAAACAACCAGCCAGCTCGCCATGCGTCTGTCTCACGCTCAATCTCAGCAGCGGATACGTCATGACGATGAGTTGCCTCACGGGATAAACCCGCTAGCCGCCGGATATCCGGAAATATTGTGCCGCGCATAAATCTTACGTGGTCTAACTGGGCTCGCCCTCGGAGATATCGCTCGACAAAAACAGCGTGCGTCAATGGAGCCGGCATCTAGAGCGCGCTGCCGGCCATCCGCTCACTTACCTCGCGCTTCACCGCCTCTACGAACTCATCCACACTCATATCCCCCTCAAACTCGCCGTGCCCGTGGCGCAACCGCGGACTTACACGACCTGTTTCACGCTCTTTTTCGCCAATTACTAGCGTATACGGAACCTTGGCCAGACCCGCCGCCCGGATCTTCTTGCCTACACTCTCGGGTGTTGCATCCACCGCCACGCGGAGCCCGGCCTCTTCCAGGCGCAGCTGCAGCCGCTCGGTGTAATCCAGAATCTCGGCCGTCTCATTTATAGGCGCAAGCCGCACCTGCTCCGGCGCCAGCCACAGTGGGAACGCACCGGCCGTCTGCTCAATCAGAAGCACCATAAACCGCTCCAGCGAGCCCATCACGGCGCAGTGTAGCATCACGATGCGCTCGCGCTCGCCAGCCTCATTGATACATACCAGGTCAAAGCCCTCAGGCTGACCCATATCGAGCTGGATCGTAGCCGCCTGGAATTCCCGGCCAAATACGTCGCGGCCCATGAAGTCGATTTTGGGGCCATAAAACGCCGCCTCACCCAGTCCGTCCATGTATTCCACGCCCTTACGCTCAATCACGGCCCGCATCTGGTCCTCGGCCTTCTTCCAAACCTTGGCGTCGCCCAGGTAATCCTGCATCTTGTCCGGATCGTGCCGGCTCAGACGCGCTTTGAGTTCAATCCCAAACGTCTTATAAAACGCCTGCACCACGTCCCAAATCTTGTCGATTTCCGACTCCACCTGGTCGAGACGTGCAAATACATGCGAGTCGTCCTGCGTAATAGCGCGCACCCGGCTGAGCCCGTTGAGCTCACCGCTCTGCTCATCACGGTACACCATGGTAGTTTCGGCATAGCGGATCGGCAGGTCGCGGTAGCTGCGTGGCTGACTCGCATAAATCTGCGTGTGGTGCGGGCAGTTCATCGGCTTCATCGCAAACTCATGCCCTTCGCGGGTCGTAATCTTAAACAAGTCGTTCGAGAATTTCTTCCAGTGGCCACTGTGCTCGTACAGTTCCTTCTTGGTAATATGAGGCACGGTCACCATCTGGTAGCCACCACCCAAGGTCTTGCGCAATTCCTGCACATATTTATTGAGCTGCTCGCGAATAATCGTTCCGCGTGGGGTCCACAGCGGCAAGCCCGGCCCCACCAAATCTGAAAACACGAATAGGTCGAGCTCTTTGCCTAGCTTACGGTGGTCGCGCTTAGCGGCCTCTTCGAGCATCTGCAAATGATGTTTTAACTCGTCCTTTGTTGTAAATCCTACACCATAGATGCGCTGCAACTGCGCGTTTTTATCGTTACCCCGCCAGTACGCACCAGATATGCGGACCAATTTAAATGCCCCGACCTTGCCGGTGCTCTCTACATGCGGGCCACGGCACAGGTCCGT